>JBBKXP010000242.1:0-21022 GCA_037969545.1 Paracoccaceae bacterium
GTCATCACCTGCCAGTCCTGTGCCATCGCAGCCAGCGGCAGCAGTGTCAGAATACCTGCAATTCGAATCATCTCGGCCTCCAGTCTTGTGACCCAACCCTGTCCCCCTTATGACACGACCGATCACCACACCCAAATCCAAAGGCCAGCCATGATTCCCCGTTATTCGCGCCCCGACATGGTCGCCATCTGGTCACCCGAAACCAAATTCCGCATCTGGTTCGAAATTGAGGCGCATGCATGCGATGCTCAGGCCGCTTTGGGCGTGATCCCAAAGGAAAACGCCGCCGCCGTCTGGAAAGCGAAGGATGTACAGTTTGACGTCGGGCGGATCGATGAAATCGAGGCGGTTACAAAGCACGACGTTATCGCCTTTCTGACCCACCTTGCCGAAATCATCGGCCACGACGCGGCGCGTTTCGTACATCAGGGAATGACCAGTTCGGATGTTCTTGACACGACATTCAACATCCAGCTTGTTCGCGCCACCGATATCCTGCTTGCGGGCATGGACCGGGTGCTGGCGGCCCTGAAAACCCGTGCGTTCGAACACAAGGATACCCTGCGCATCGGACGCAGCCACGGCGTTCACGCCGAACCGACGACGATGGGGCTGACCTTTGCCCGCTTTTTTGCCGAAATGAAGCGCGGTCGCGAACGTCTTGAAAATGCAAAAAAAGAAATCGCCACGGGTGCGATCAGCGGTGCCGTCGGCACCTTCGCAAACATCGATCCACGGGTTGAGGAACACGTCTGCGCACAGCTTGGCCTGACCCCTGAACCGATCAGCACGCAAGTCATCCCGCGCGACCGCCACGCAATGTACTTTGCCACCCTCGGCGTGATTGCCAGCAGCATCGAAAACATCGCGACCGAATTCCGCCACATGCAGCGCACTGAAGTGCTCGAGGCCGAGGAATTCTTCAGCCCCGGCCAAAAAGGCTCCTCGGCGATGCCGCACAAACGCAATCCGGTGCTTACCGAAAACCTGACCGGCTTGGCGCGGCTGGTGCGCATGTCGGTGATCCCTGCCCTCGAAAACGTGGCCCTCTGGCACGAACGCGACATTTCGCACTCCTCGGTCGAGCGCACCATCGGCCCCGATACGACGATCACCCTCGATTTTGCACTGCACCGATTGGCTGGTGTGGTTGAAAAGCTGGTAATTTATCCCGATAACATGCTCGCAAACATGAATAAATTTCGCGGACTTGTGATGTCGCAACGGGTACTTTTGGCGCTGACCCAGGCTGGCGTGACGCGCGAGGATGCTTACCGGTTGGTTCAGCGCAACGCGATGAAGGTCTGGGAAAAGGGGGCGGATTTTCAAACTGAACTTCTGGCCGACGACGATGTCACGGCCGCGCTGTCAGCCAAAGACATCGCCGAGAAATTCGATCTTGGCTATCATACCAAATATGTGGATACGATTTTTGCACGGGTTTTTGGCGAATAGCGCCACACCAAGCCCGTCGCCGGTTCCGGCAAACCGCACTACCGGTCCGGGTTACGCCACCTGATCTGCCCACCCCCCGGGGGCAATCGGCGGCCTTAGTCCCGCAAGTCTACGCTTCAGGCCATTGCGGGGGCATGCAGCGGGGTCGGTTGCGGGCGATGTGTCGCTGCAGGCAGTGCAGGCAGCGTCCGGTCGATCGGCATCGTCATCACGGCATACTTATGGCCGTCGTCTGCGTTGACGTAGGGATCACAGATCAGATCACACGCGTAACCCAACTTTCGCAAAACCCGCTGCAGCCACAGGTTTGACAAGGACATCAGTTCGTCCGCACCTTCCTTGCGTGCCATCTGAACCAGACCATCGACGATTAGGTTCAGGCAGGTGACACGCTCGGCCATTGATGTGACGGTATCGGCAATGACAAGCCGCGTGCATTCCCAAACCCGATCGGTCCGAATATCGGATTTCAGCAATTGTGACGGAATCGCCGACAGTTTTCCGCGACTGGCATCGCGCAACATGTAGCTGTGATCGCCCCAACTGGCGGTCGTCGGCAATGCTCTTGCACCCGCGATAACCTGACCATCTCGCAGGACCAGCGAATATCGGGCCAACGGATTGTCATACTGGTCCATCTCGACCGACCGATTGTGCGGAATCCCCCAATTCAGCGAATCGACAAAGAACTTCTTGCGCAATGCCAGATAGTCCTTGAATGCAGACCCATACAGGTGCTGATCCAACAATTCAAAGGTTACGTTTTCCATTTTTACTCTCCTTTATGGAGAGTCCATTTAGCGAAGGATTGGGGGACTTGTTAACTACGATTGTGTTAACGGGGCCCACTTTCGGCAATCCGCCGCCCAAACCCTTCAACCATAAAGCCTAAATCAGCCCGTATTCGCTGGCCATTGCGGCCGCTTGCGCCCCGGTTTTCGCACCAAGCTTGAGCTTGGCATTTTTCAGGCGTTGTTTGACCGCCCCCTCGGAAACGCCCAATTCATGGGCGATTTCCTTGACCCGACGGCCATCCTTGATCATTTGGAGCGCCACCAACTCAGCAGCGGTCAGATTTGTTGGCGGGGTTTTCGCCAGATGAAGGCGATTGAGGTAAGCCGAAAGATCATCGATTTCATCATCGTCGAATTCACGATCCGGACGGGTAAAAGACCCAAAACTGCGCTGCCCGTCGGTGTTGTTGTCAAAACAGCTGATCGCAACGCCGAATCGCAAACCAAAGCTTTTGGCCTGGCCCATCACATTCATCGGATCCGGTATCGGAATCTCGCTCCAGCGGATCGCCCCGACATTGGCATAGACCCAGCGAATGACCGGATCATTCAGCATGAAGCGATGCATGGTATAGTGATCGACCCACTTCGAAGGCAAGGCATTGACTTCTTCCAACGGAAACGCGAACCCCAGACGCAAGGCGATGTAATAGCCTGATTTCGCAAGCAAAGCGACCTCATCCGGATCTTGGAGTTCGGTCATCTTAGCCACCTGAAAACTTGTCATTCAAAAGAGAGCCGTTGTTTTCTGTGTGAGGCAGTCTAGTCTGTGTAACTGTGCCGCGACAGTCGAGAATACTCATATGGCGACCCTTACCGCTATAGCCTAGTTTGTATGTTGATCAACCATCAACCCTAAAGCGAGTATGTTCACATCACATGGCAAATTCAGGTGAAATTGAAGGCATTCTTTCGAAGCTAAAGGACCAAAGTCCGGCCGGGCTGGCCATTGCTTTGCACATTCGCTTTACGGCGCCGGCATATCTGTTCCAGACCTACCCGAAAGAATGGATAAACCTCTATTCCGAACAGGGACTGGTGATGCACGACCCGATCGTCGGATGGGGGTTCACCAATACTGGGTCGATCCGCTGGTCCGAGCTTGGCCTGTCGGATCCCCAAGGCGTCTTGCTCAAGGCACGGGAATTCAAGATGAATTTTGGCATCGCCCTCGCTACCGAAGTCGAAAAGAGCCGCTCGGTTTCTGGATTTTCGCGCAGTGACCGCGAATTCACCGACACCGAAATCACGGCGTTGAGCAATCTGACCACCCGACTTCACAATCTGACCGCCGCAGCGCGACCCCTGTCTGCCGAGACCCGCGCTGAACTGCGAAAAATGTCGATCACGTTCACCCATCCTTTGATCTGCGGGTCGTTAACCGCTGGTCAAAGATTCGTGATAGTGGCCCCATCAGAAAGGAGACCAAGATGACCTTGAAATCACTCCTGTTGACCCTCCCGCTTGTTCTAAGCCCGGTGATGTCCTTTGCCCAAGAATGCCACGGCGATCGCGCCGATCAGCAGGCTATGTCCTGCGCTGACGGCACGATCTGGGATGGTGCCACGGCCACCTGCGTACCCGTCCCGCTGGAAACCAGCTAGAACCGTTCCTTAACCCCTGCGCCACTAATCTCCGTCTTGATACTATGTCGTAAGGGGCAAGATGATCGAACTTTCATCCGCGCAAGTGGCTTCAGCATCCGACGTCGTTTCGCAACGGCGAAAGGCCGCGATGATCGTCCAGATGGTTCTGTCGGACGGCAGCAAACTGTCGCTATCGCTTTTGCCAGAAAACCTACAGGCCCTTCTGACCCGCGAACTCGGTGCTCTCCGCATGGTTGATCGGACCACCTTGAACGCCGTCGCTACCGAATTTGCGCAGGATCTCGAATCAGTCGCGCTCATGTCCACCGGCGGAATCGAAGGGGCGTTGCACGCCCTCGCCGGCCAGATCAGCCCAGCGACCGCCGCCCGCCTGCGTGACGAAGCAGCACACGCCAAGGGGGGCGACCCTTGGATGCAGATCAGTGCCAGAACGCCACTTGACCTGGTCCCGCTGATGGAGACGGAGGGTTACGAGGTTTGCGCCGTTGCACTGTCCAAACTCCCTGTTGCCAAGGCCGCCGAACTGCTAGGCCTTCTGACCGGCGAGCGGGCACGGCGGATCAGCTACGCTATGTCCCAGACGGCTGGAATCTCGCCTGATGCGGTCTTGCGGATCGGACAGGCGCTGGCGGGCGAATATTGCAACGGCCTGATTGCAGCGTTCGACCATCCGCCCGTTCAGCGTATCGGGGCTATCCTGAATGCCAGCCCGGCAATCACCCGCGATTCGGTTCTGGATGGGCTCGGCGGCGACGATCCTGCCTTTGCCGAACAGGTACGCAGGGCGATCTTTACCTTCGCCGATATCCCCGAACGCATTGCGCCGCTGGATATTCCCAAAGTGATCCGCGGCGTCGAAGGGACAGTTCTGGTTACGGCACTGGCCGCCGGCATCGCCGATGGCGGCACCGCGGCAGAAACAACCGAATTCATCCTTAAAAGCATATCGCAACGTATGGCCGACCAGTTGCGCGAAGACATTAGCGAACGCGGCAAGGTCAGAAAATCCGACGGCGAGGCAGCGCAGGCAGCATTGATCATCACCATCCGGGCCCGCATCGACGCGGGCGAGGTGAAATTGATCGAACACGAAGAACACGACGACTAGGCGGTTTGCCCGTGGTTCGAGACAACGACCAGCCGGCCGGCCCGAGGCAACGTCCACCTGTAAAATGTTTGCAGAGCGGCCGGCTGATTGCACGTACAAGAAATCCATCCTGGACACCGTCCGATAGACAGGGCCAGCGTCAGGGATTAACCTGCGCACCATGACGACAGCCAACACATTCAACGGCCAACGCTGGCACGACATGGGCGGCGAACCAGCGGGCGTGGTACCACAGGATCAACATGACTTTGCGCTGTGGGAAAAGCGGGTCGATGCCCTGATGGTCCTGTGCAGCAGCAAGGGGCATTTCACCGTCGACGGACTGCGCCGTGTTATCGAGGATATGGGCGCGGACCCCTTTGAAACCATGTCGTACTACGAACGCTGGATAAGCGCGATCAACCAGAATCTGATCGAATCCGGGGTGTATTCAACTGCAGAGCTGGCTGACCAGATGGTCAAGGTGGCGGCGCGTGGCGCGACCTATGGCAGCGCCAGCCGTCCCCCACATACTGGATCCGTCGGCAATGACTGATCGCACAACCCTGCCGCAAAAGGTCCGTGTCCGCCCGCTGATGCCCCCCGGGCACGTCCGCACACCCGCTTATCTGCGCGGCAAGCACGGCGTCATCGAACGCCCCCTTGGCAACTTTCCCAACCCCGAGCCGCTGGCCTATGGGCGCCCTGCTGAAACCCGCGCCCTTTGTCGCGTGCGGTTCCGGATGGGTGACCTGTGGAACAACCCCGAAAACCCGGACGACACCCTGGATGCCGATATTTTTGCCCACTGGCTGGAACCGATAAAGGACTGACATGCCGCACGACCACCACGACGATCTGTCGCCATCTGGCCATCCTTACCGGGCGGACGACGACGTGCCGCTGACGTATTGGCAGACGTTGGAAATCGCTGTGCGCGAACTGCTGATTGCCAAGGGCATCACCACGACAGCCGAAATCACCCTGCAGATCGACAGGATGGATGCCCGCAGCCCCGCCAATGGTGCGGCCGTCGTCGCAAAGGCCTGGACCGACCCCGACTTTCACAGCCGGCTGATGCACGACGCCGGCGCTGCGACGCGCGACCTTGGCTGCGATATCGGCCCACTGCGTCTGATTGCGGTCGAAAATTCCGCAAGCGTCCACAACGTGATCGTCTGCACGCTTTGCTCCTGTTACCCGCGTAACCTTTTGGGCCTGCCCCCCGACTGGTACAAATCCCGGGCCTACCGCAGCCGAACTGTGCGCGAACCGCGTTCCGTGCTTGCCGAATTCGGGCTTACGCTACCGGCAGACACTCTCGTGCGGGTTCACGACAGCACCGCCGACATGCGCTATATCGTCATCCCTGCGCGGCCTGCGGGGACCGATGACTGGACGGTCGAACAGCTTGCCACGCTCGTCACCCGCGACAGCATGATCGGAACCGGTCTGCCTCAGGCGCCCATGGCGACTTGAGGTCAAACTGCTGCGCCGCTATCCCTGCCGAACCACAATGCGGAAACCCGAATGAACGACTCGCCCTCCAGCACAACCGATTGGCTGGCAAACCTTTTGTTGCGCGGGTTGATCGGTGGCGTGATGGCCCTGCCCTACCGCGCCCGCGTCCCGGCAATGGGCTGGGTCGTGCGCCGGATCATCGGTCCCCTCGCCGGTTATCGTAAGCAGGCCGAGAATAACCTGGCATTGATTTTCCCCGATAAGCCCCAGACTGAACGCCGCCGGATCGCCAATGCCGTGTGCGATAATTTCGGCCGCACCTTGATCGAGAATTACTCGGGCCCGACTTTTGGCCGACACCTTAGGAATGCGGTGATCAGCGGCACCGGTCTGGCGGCAATCGAGGCCGCCAGTCAGGCAGGCCGCCCAGTCATCTTCGTGACCGGCCACTTCGGCAATCACGAGGCTCCGCGACAGGTGCTGACCGCGAGGGGCTACAAGATCGGCGGGCTTTTTCGACCCATGCAGAACCAGTTTTTCAATCAACATTACGCACGCACGATGACCGAAATGTCGGGCCCGGTATTTGAACAGGGGCATCGGGGGACGATGGGCTTTGTGCGGTTCCTGCGCGACGGCGGCATGGGAACGCTGCTGTTCGATGTCCGGGCAGTCAAGGTTCCGCTGATCGACTTTCTAGGTCATCCGGCCCTCACCTCGACATCCGCCGCCGATTTTGCACTGAAATTCAATGCGTTGCTGGTTCCCTATTTCGGCATTCGTCAGCCCGACGGCCTGTCATTCGAGGTCGCCATCGAAGAACCCATTGCACATACCGACGCATTGACTATGACCGCGGAAATAACCCGACGACTGGAGGCACGGATCGTCGCAAACCCAGAGCAGTGGTTCTGGGTCCATCGGCGTTGGCGTGGCGAAAAAGCTTAGCGCAACCGCGCTGCGGCCAGAATTGGTCCGAACGCGGCATCCTGAACGATCACCACGACCGGCGAATTCCCCGAAACCGGTGTCGTCAGGTTCAGCGCCGAAAGGCCATCCCACTGGCCGACCACATCCCAGGACGTCACGATATTGGAATAGGAAATCGTCCGGCCGGCATTTTCGCCCCGCTGGATCGATACCTGTTCTTCCGGCGTATAGCGCACGACCTGCACCACCATGTCGCGCCCGGCCACGCGTCCCGGCGCCGCTGAAATACGCAGGCTATTGCCTGAACGGCTGACGTTCAGGGCGATGTCGTTGGGCCGTTGGCCCGCGACAGCGTCCATCAATTCCATCGACTTGGCCCCAACCACAAAATCGGTCCCGCCGACGATGAACTGCGGGGTATAAACTGTACGGGCCTGTGCGGCGCGCGCAAAACCATGTTGGCGGCGGGTAAAGGCCGGACTGCCAAAACTGTCTTTCCAGCCGATATAGTCCCAATAATCGACATGCAGGGCCAGGGCGATAATGTCCTCACGTCCGGCCAGTGTCCGCAGGATTTCATCCGCCGGCGGACACGAAGAACAGCCCTGCGATGTATACAGTTCGACCACCACCGGGCTTGTCTGTGCCGCGACACCGTTTGCCGCCAACATCGCAACCGATGTCACGAAAGCCTTGAAGAAATGTTGCATGTGACGTCCCGATACACTTGTTTCAATGTCTGTCGCACATCGGCCCTGAAATGAAAAATCAACGATCCGCGAGACTTCCGTCAAACCACGTGAAGCACGTCTTGGCTTTCATTGTGTGCAATGGTATACAATAAATGACGCCCAAGCTTGTATGCCAGCCGGGCATCGGGCAAAAACGATGCAGCCCGTCGATATCCACGCCATTCCCAGGGGGACCGCACATGCCGATCACTGTTGGCCACGATTCAGCTAAAACTCGCAAAACGCTTAAGGTCGGCAATCAGTCTGTTGCCTATTACTCAATACCCGCTGCGACCGCTGCGGGATTGGGCGACTTCGCCCGCCTGCCCGCCGCCCTCAAGGTCGTGCTGGAAAACATGCTGCGCTTTGAAGATGGCAAGACCGTCACGCAGGACGATATCCGCGCTTTTGCGGAATGGGGTGCCAAAGGCGGAAAAAACCCGCGCGAGATCGCCTATCGCCCGGCCCGCGTGCTGCTCCAAGACTTCACCGGCGTTCCCGCCGTGGTCGATCTTGCGGCAATGCGCGACGCGATCATCGCCCTTGGTGGTGACGCTGACAAGATCAACCCGCTGAACCCCGTCGATCTGGTCATCGACCATTCGGTCATGATCGATGAATTCGGCAACGCGCGCGCATTTCAGGTGAACGTCGACCGCGAATATGAACGCAACATGGAACGCTACACCTTCCTGAAATGGGGCCAGTCCGCCTTCAACAACTTCCGTGTTGTCCCGCCGGGCACCGGGATCTGCCATCAAGTCAACCTCGAATACCTCAGCCAGACCGTCTGGACCGACAAGGATCAATCTGGGGCCGAGGTGGCATATCCCGACACGCTGGTCGGGACCGACAGCCACACCACCATGGTCAACGGCGCGGCGGTTCTGGGCTGGGGCGTCGGCGGCATCGAGGCCGAGGCGGCCATGCTGGGCCAGCCGATTTCAATGCTGATCCCCGAGGTTATCGGCTTCAGGCTGACCGGCCGCATGGTCGAAGGCACGACCGGCACCGATCTTGTGCTCAAGGTCGTCGAAATGCTGCGTAAAAAGGGCGTCGTGAACAAGTTTGTCGAATTCTACGGCCCCGGTCTTGATCATCTGCCGCTGGCTGATCGCGCAACGATCGCGAACATGTCCCCCGAATACGGCGCAACTTGCGGATTCTTCCCGGTCGACGGCGAAACCCTGCGCTATCTGCGCAATACCGGACGCGACGAAGATCGGGTCAAACTGGTCGAAGCTTACGCCCGCGAAAACGGCATGTGGCGCGGACCCGACTACGATCCGATCTATACGGACACGCTGGAATTGGACATGGGCACCATCGTGCCCGCGATTTCCGGCCCGAAACGGCCGCAGGATTTCATCGCACTGGATCAGGCCGCCACGGCCTTTGGCAAATACATCACCGGCCAGCGCCCCGAAAAGCGGGCCGATTGGGAAGAAGAGGCGGAAATGACCGCCGAAGGCGGCGCGCCCTCTCCGGCAAACATCCCCGGCGATGTCGGCCACCACAAATGCGGCACTGTCGATGGCGAGGATTATCGCCTGCACGACGGTTCCATCGTGATCGCCTCGATCACATCCTGTACCAATACGTCCAACCCCTATGTGATGATCGGCGCCGGATTGGTCGCCCGCAAGGCGGCTGAAAAAGGCCTGACACGCAAGCCTTGGGTCAAAACCTCGCTCGCCCCCGGTAGCCAAGTTGTCAGCGCCTATCTTGAAGCCGCCGGGTTGCAGAAAGACCTCGACAAGATCGGCTTTAACCTTGTTGGCTATGGCTGCACCACCTGCATCGGTAACTCGGGGCCTTTGCAGCCCGAAATTTCGAAATCGATCAATGACAACGATTTGATCGGCGTTTCGGTCCTGTCAGGCAACCGCAACTTCGAGGGCCGGATCAGCCCGGACGTGCGCGCCAACTACCTCGCATCACCGCCACTCGTTGTCGCCTATGCACTTATCGGCGATATGAACGTCGACATCACCACGGAATCGCTGGGTCAAGACAAGGACGGCAACGACGTCTATCTGAAGGATATCTGGCCCACGACCCATGAAATCGCCGAACTGGTCGAAGCGACAGTAACCCGCAAGGCATTTCTTGAAAAATACGCCGACGTGTTCAAAGGCGACGAAAAATGGCAAGGAGTCGAGACCACCGGTGCCAAAACCTATGATTGGCCCATTGCGTCAACCTACGTGCAGAATCCGCCATACTTTCAGAACATGGACGCAAAGCCCGGCGAGATCACCAACATCGACGGTGCAAAGGTGCTGGCGATATTGGGCGACATGATCACCACCGACCACATCAGCCCTGCCGGTTCGTTCAAGGATACGACGCCAGCCGGCAAATACCTGATCGAACGGCAGGTGCCGCAACGCGAATTCAACTCGTACGGGTCGCGGCGCGGCAACCACGAGGTGATGATGCGCGGCACCTTCGCCAACATCCGGATCAGGAACGAGATGCTGGCCGATGTCGATGGCGGCGTCGAGGGCGGTTACACCCTCGGACCAGACGGCAAACAGACCTCGATCTACGACGCGGCGATGGCCTATCAGGGCGCCGGTACCCCATTGGTCATCTTCGGCGGCGAACAATACGGTGCCGGGTCCAGCCGCGACTGGGCGGCCAAGGGCACGGCGCTTTTGGGCGTCAGGGCGGTGATCGCTGAAAGTTTCGAACGTATTCACCGCTCGAACCTGGTTGGCATGGGCGTCATCCCGTTTGAATTCACCGACGGCGATACCCGCAAGTCGTTGAAACTGAAGGGGGACGAGACAGTCAGCATTTCCGGCCTCGACACCATCAAACCGCTTGAAACCGTGCCTTGCACGATCACCTACGGCGACGGCAAGACCAAGACCATCCAGATCAAATGCCGGATCGATACCGCGATCGAGGTCGAATACATCGAACACGGCGGCGTGCTGCACTACGTGCTGCGCAATTTGGCCAGCGCGGCCTGATCGCCGTTACAAAATGCTTTTGGGTGTGTATCCAACATACACACCCAAAAGAAAGCGAGGCCTGCACTTCAGGCCCTTCACTTACTAACGCTGCCTGCCCGCTGCAAAACCGCCGAAATCTCGGCAATCTTTGCCGCCAGCAACCCGCGATCCCCCCGCGTCTCGATGTTCAGCCGCAGCAGCGCCTCGGTATTTGACCGGCGCAGGTTGACCCGCCACTCGCCCATATCCAGACTGATACCGTCCAACCGGCTTTCGCGCCGGGCTTGTTCCAGATAGGCCGCTTCAAAAGCCGCCACCGCAGCATCCACATCCGTCAACTTGAAATTGATCTCGCCCGACGACGGATAGGCTGTCTGCATCTCGGCAACCATCGCCGACAGGGTCCGCTGCGACCGCGCCAGCAATTCGGCCACCAGAAGCGCCGGGATCATCCCCGAATCGCAATACATGAAGTTGCGGAAATAATGGTGCGCAGACATTTCTCCGCCATAGACCGCATCGACTTCGCGCATTTTTGCCTTCAGGTGCGCATGACCGGTCGGCGACGCGACAGGGACGCCACCCGCAGCACGGACAACATCGACTGTATTCCACATCACCCGGGGATCATGGACAATTTTGGCCCCCGGCGCCTTGGCAAGAAACGTCTGCGCAAGCAACGCAACAACATATTCGCCGTCGATGAACTGTCCTTTCTCGTCGAAAAAGAAACACCGGTCGAAATCGCCGTCCCAAGCCACGCCCAGATCGGCCCCGAACTTGATCACGGCATTACCGGTCATGGAACGGTTCTCGATCAGCAGCGGGTTCGGAATACCATTCGGAAATGTGCTGTCAGGCGCGTGATAAAGCCGCACGAAATCGAACGGTACCACCATGCGCCCCAACCCGTCGGCAATTGCATCGAACGTCGGCCCCGCCGCCCCGTTCCCCGCGTTCACCAAGATCCGCAGCGGTGCAAGACCCTTCTGATCAAGATACCCCAGAACATGGTCGACATAAGCCCCGCGCGGATTTTCCTGGCGCAGCGCACCCCGGGCCGCTGTGGCGTCAAATTCCCCCGTCAGCGCCAGATCGCGGATCGCGTCCAGCCCGGACGCCCCCGAAATCGGCCGGGCACCCTTTTGCACCATCTTGATGCCGTTGTAATCGATCGGATTGTGCGACGCCGTGACCATCAACCCGCCGCCGGCGCCAAAATGATCCGTGGCGAAATACACCTCTTCGGTGCCGCAGAGACCGATGTCGATCACATCGACCCCGCCATCACGCAGACCGTTGGTCAGCGCCATCGCCAATGCAGGGCTGCTGTCGCGCACGTCACGGCCGACGACGACGGTGCCGGGTTGCATGACTGTTGCAAAGGCATAACCAATCCGACGCGCCAAACCGTCATCCAGATCGACGCCCAGCCGACCCCGGACGTCATAGCTCTTAAAGGCATCACGGTGCGCCATCAGTTACCCAACGCTGCATTCAAGGCGGGCAGGAAACGCTGTTCATAATCGGACCCGACGAGTGGCCCCGCAAAACGGAACAGGACGGTTCCATCAGCTGCAACGATGAATGTTTCGGGCGGTGCAGTGACACCCCAGTCAATCGAAACCCGACCGTGCGGATCGAACCCAAGCGCAAAATAGGGATCGCCCTCGTCGTTCAGATATTGCTGCGCCGCATCCGCCTGATCACGAAAATTGATCCCGGCAACCCGAACGCCCTCGGCCGCCAACTGCGTCAGCACCGGGTGTTCGGCGCGACAAGGCGGACACCAACTGGCCCAAAAGTTCACGACCGTCACGCCGTTGCCGCGCAGGTCCGCATCAGTCAGCGGCACCCGGTGCGGCAAACTCTCGGCCGGTACCCCCGGCGCCGGCTTGCCGATAAACGTCGAGGGCAGCGTGTTGCCCTGCCCCCAGAACATGCCGCCCAGAAACAGTCCCGCGATGGCGGCAAACACCACGGGCGGCACGAAGACAAGTGGCGATATTCTAGCCACGCCGCTGCTCCTTTTCGACTTTGGCCAAGGCGCGCGCGACCCGCCGGGCCCGAATTACGGCCCAGGCGATCAATCCGCCCAGCAAAACCGCGGTCGCCCCATAGGCCGCCAAGACCGTCCCCGCATAGGCCCCAAGCTCCGACATCACGCGCCCCGCGATGTCAGGGCGGCCATCCGGCGCAGCCTGATTTCGGTGCCGGTGCCAAGCAGCACCAGCGCCAGAAACAGCAGCACAAAGCCGGCGATCGACACCAGCAGCGGCAGGTAGAACACATTTGCCACGTTGGTTGCCTTGTCCAGTGACAGCGACGCTCCCTGATGCAGCCCTTGCGACCAGAAGTTCACCGCATAGCGCGACAACAGGGCAAAGACCGAACCGACAAGGCAAAGGACACTTGTCAAATCCGCCGCGGTATCTGGGTCCTCGATCGCCGACCACAGGGCGAGATACCCCAGATAAAATAGAAACAGGATGAGGAACGACGTCAGCCTCGGATCCCACGCCCAATAGGTACCCCACATCGGCTCGCCCCAGATTGCCCCGGTGATCAGCGCTATCAGCGTCATGATCAGCCCGACTGGCGCCGCCGCGCGCGCCGCAAGGGCGCTTACATGATGCCGACGCACCAGCCAGATCAGCGAAGCCAGAAGCATCATCAGCCAGGCATTGATCGCCATCAAGGCCGATGGAACGTGGATGTAGATGATCTTGACTGTCGATCCGAAACGCTCTGCTTCGGGAGTAAAGAAGAATCCCCAAACCAACCCGACGATCAGACACCCCAGCGCCAGCCCGAAAACCCACGGCACGAGCGGCGTGGTCGTGGCGATGAACTTTTTCGGATTGGCAAATTCCCAGATCGACATGGTTCTCTTTATCCCGGCCCCCGCCCGGCCTCAATCCCGAACCCCGGGCCAATCACCGCAGATTGACTCGCAGGGCATAAGCGCTGGCAAAGGGCAGAATCGCTAGCGCCCCTGCCGTGATCGCGGCCAACAACATCAGCGGCACCGTCGTATTGAGGCCGGCTGCACCCCGCCGCACCGCCTCGGCCCCGAATATCAGCGTTGGGACGTAAAGCGGCAGAACCAGCAGCGACAAAAGCAACCCGCCACGCCGGATGCCGATGGTCAGCGCCGCACCAAATGTGCCGATCAACGACAACGACGGTGTACCCAACAGCAACCCCAGAATCAGCGCTGGATAAGCGGCCCCGTCAAGGTGCAGCAGGAACCCCAAGAAAGGTGCGACCAGGGTCAGCGGCAACCCTGTGGTCAGCCAATGCGCCGCCGCCTTGGCGAGCGCTACGGATTCAAGCGGCAGCGGCGCCGTCGCAAGTAACGTCAACGCCCCGTCCTCATGATCAAGGGCAAATATCCGGTCCAATGACAGTAAAGCCGCAAGCAGCGCCGCGACCCAAAGGATACCTGGCGCGATCCGGGTCAGCACCGCGGCCTCGGGCCCGACACCGAACGGCACCAGCACGATCACGATAAGGTAGAAAACCAGTCCCAGACCAAATCCACCTCCGGCACGCAACGCCAGTCGCAAATCGCGGATGAACACCGCGATCAAACGAACACCGCGTCACGTTGGCCGGGGGCATCGGCTGCGGCCCTGTAGGGATCAAGGTCAAGCACGGGGGCATTCAAGCCGATGTCGATATGCGTGGCGATGACCGCAATACCGCCGCGCGCAAGATGAACATCATGCAGGAACGTATTGAAAAGAATCACCGATCTTTGATCCAGCGATATCGTCGGCTCATCCAGCATCAACACGTCGCGACGAATGACGGCCAACCGAGCCAACCCCAACCGGCGCTGCTGACCCGCCGACAACGTGCCCGCCATGCGATCGCGAAGCGCGACCAGATCAAAGGTCGTCAGCGCGGCTTCCGAGTCGGACATTCCATAGATCCGGGCCCAGAAATCAAGATTCTCGGCAACGCTCAACTGCGCCTTGACCCCATCGGCGTGGCTGGCATAGGCCGTCTGCTCGGGGCGCACCTCAATCGATCCGGCCACGACAGGCTGCAATCCAGCCAATGTGCGCAGCAGCGTCGTCTTGCCAACACCGTTTGGCCCGCGCAATACCAAGGCCGATCCGGCTGGTACTTCAAAACTGACCCCGGTCAGCACGGGCAATCCGCCGCGTGCGCAGGCCAAATCGCGGACCCGCAACATCAGACCGGAATCAGCGCCAGCGCTACACGCCGCCCCTCGCTCAGCAGCACGTTATAGGTGCGACATGCCGTGGGCGAGGCCATGGGTTCCGCGCCAACTCCGGCGCTATCGAGTGCCTCGCGAAAGGCCTGCGGCAAATGCGCAATCGCACTCCCGGTTCCGACGAACAACACATCGACAGCCTGAGCCAATGCCAGCAACGGCGCAATGTCGCCATATCCGCCCCAGTCGGACACTCCCGTGGGTGACACCAGAATTGGCCCGTGATGCACCCTGCCACCGACCCGGAAAAACCCCGGTCCATAGCCATCCACCGGCAGGCTGCCATCGAACACGATCTCGTTCAGGCGCACGGCATTCCCCTTCTTTTGGCCAAGAACACTCCCGCCGGAGGCTCCGACAGAAACCAAACGATCAGGCGTCAACGTCTGCGAACTGGTTCCCGGTCGGCTTTTTGTCTTTCGACCAGTCACGTTTCACGCCCAGCATCAGCACGATGTTCTTGGCGATGTAGATCGACGAATAGGTGCCGACGATGATGCCCCAGGTGATCGCAAAGACAAAGCCCCGGATCACGTCGCCGCCCAGCACCAGCAGCGCGATCAGCGCCAACAGCGTCGTGCCGGATGTCATCATCGTCCGGCTCAGGGTTTCATTCGCTGACAGGTTCAACACGTCGATCAATGGCATCACCTTGTATTTGATCAGATTTTCGCGAGCCCTGTCGAATACCACCACGGTATCGTTGATCGAATAGCCGACGATGGTCAGCAAGGCAGCGATGATCGCCAGATCGAACTTGATCTGTAACAGTGCAAACAATCCGATGGTCAGCCCGACATCATGGGCTAGTGCAACCACGCCCCCCAATGCGAACTGCCACTCGAACCGTAGCCAGATGTAGATGACGATGGCGACGATGGCGCCAAGCACCGACAGGATGGCAGTCGTGATCAATTCGCCCGAAACCTTTGGGCCGACACTTTCGACCGAAGGGAACGTGATATCAGGGGTCACGGCTTTCAACGCCGCCTCGACCGCGGCGATGGTCTGCGTATTGATGCTTTCTTCGTCCGCCTGCGCCTGAATGCGGATCATCGCCACATGCTGATCGGCGCGAAATGTCGGGTCTTGCACTTCGGTGATCGTCACATCCCCAAGGTTCAGCGGCACAATTGCGGCGCGGTAGGCCGCGACATCGACCGGCACCGAAGATTCCGTGCGCAGCGTCGTGCCGCCCTTGAAATCAATCCCGAAGTTAAGGCCCATCGTCAGGAACAGCACAAGCGACGCGATCAGCAGAACAACCGATCCGCCAAAGGTCACCCCGGCATACTTGAAAAAGTTGATCTTGGTATCGTCGGGAATCAGTCGCAGTCGCATGTGCTATACCTCGATTGTTTTCGGGCGGCGGCGCTCGAACCAGATGACGATGATCAGACGGGTGACATAATAGGCGGTAAAGACCGACGTGATGATCCCCAGACCCAGGGTGATCGCAAACCCCCGCACCGGCCCCGATCCGAGTGCGAAAAGGATCGCCGCGGTAATTAGCGTGGTGATGTTGCTGTCCAGAATCGCTGAAAGGGCGCGGCTGTAACCCAGTTCGATCGCCCGCGCCGGCCCCTTGGCAGTCCGCAGTTCTTCACGGATCCGCTCGAAAATCAGCACGTTGGCGTCCACCGCCATCCCGACAGTCAGCACGATCCCGGCAATACCCGGCAAAGTCAGGGTGCCCCCGATCAGCGAAAGGACGCCAAAGATCATGATCATATTGACCGCCAGTGCAAAGTTCGCGATCCAGCCGAACATCCCATAGGTCATCGCCATAAAGCCGACGACCAGCGCCGATCCGACGAGTGCCGCCAGTTTGCCCTTGTCGATACTGTCTTGCCCCAGTTCAGGACCAATCGTCTGTTCCTGCAGGAAATTCAGCTTGGCCGGCAAGGCCCCGGCGCGCAAGAGAACAGCGAGATTTGTCGATTCCTCCAGCGTAAAGTTTCCGGTGATGATACCGGACCCGCCCGTGATTGCGCTTTGGATTGTCGGGGCGCTGACCACCTCGTCATCCAGCACGATTGCAAACGGCGCCCCGACATTGGCCGAAGTATACTCGCCAAACTTGCGCGCCCCACCCGGGTTGAACCGGAAATTAACCGCTGGGCGGCCGTTCTGGTCAAACGCGGGCTGTGCATCGACCAATTCTTCACCGGTCACGACCGGCGTGCGTTCCAGAATATAGAATACCCCCGCCTCGTCCAGCGACGGCACCAGCACATTGCCGGAACCCGGTGCGCTATTGCCATCTGTTGTGCGCCCGACGACCGGCTGAAACGTCAATTGTGCCGTCGTGCCGATGATGTCCTTGACCTCTTGCGCCGATCCGATGCCGGGGACCTGCACCAGAATCCGGTCGGTGCCCTGCCGCTGGATCGTCGGCTCGCGGGTCCCGACCTCGTCGATCCGACGGCGGATGATCTCAAGTGCTTGCTGCACCGTCCGCGCATCTGTTGCCTGCTTTTCGGCGTCCGAAAGGCTGACCGTCAAAACCGGGCCATTCGCCACGACGTCGATGTTTGACGATCCGACACCGGTCAGCGACACCACCGGCTGCGCCAAACCACGTATCAGCTCCAGCGCCCGCGCAACTCCGTCCGGGTTCGAAATGCGCACCACCAGGATATCGTCGGCGCTGTCCTCGCGCGTCACGAACCCGATCGCATCGCGTTCGGCTGCAAGGGTGTCGCGCACTTCGGGCCACATGCCGTCCATGACCGCCTTGTAGACATCGGCCACCTGGACCTCGGCCAGCAGATGCACACCGCCGCGCAGATCAAGGCCCAGATTGACCAGCGACGACGGCAAGAACGACGGCCACAGTGCCGCTTTCGCCTGCAGCGTCGGATCGGTTTGGCCCGCAGCCATCACCTTGACGGCATCATTGTGCTGTTCGACACGTGAATAGAAAGCGTTGGGCAAGGCCATCAGAAAGCCTGTGACCAAGACCAGAACGATCAGCACACGCTGCCAGACCGGGATTTGCAACATCGGATTTGGCCCTTTCGACAGGCGCTTTTACTTGGCCGGCTCGGTCTTGCTGATAACGGTGGCGATGGTCGAACGGACCACGCGGACCGTGACACCGGCGGCCAGTTCGACCTCGATTTCCTTGTCGTCCTTGACCTTGGACACCTTGCCGATCAGCCCGCCCTGGGTGATCACCTGATCGCCCCGGCGCAACGCGGCCACCATCGCCTGATGATTTTTCAGCTTTTTCTGCTGCGGACGGATCAGAAGGAAATACATGATCCCGAAAATCAAGATCAGTGGAACGAGCGATTGTAAGCCCTGCATGAGACGTCCTTTGGTTCAGCGTTTTTCGGCAGGACACCCCCACCAAAAGTCGGCGCACATTATGTCCGGGCCCGGGGAATGGCAACCGTGCCTGCGAACGAATGCCAGCGGTTTTCCGGTTCACAGGGTCGCACCTTTGCGCCATATGGGGTCAGGTTTTTCAAACGCCAACCACAGGACCCCGAAAATGCACGACATCCGCGCCATCCGTGACAATCCCGCCGCATTCGATGCGGCATTGTCGCGCCGTGGCGTCACCGGAATGTCAGTGGAAATCCTGGCGCTTGATACGGCCCGACGCGAGATGATCCATGCCGCCGAAACGGCGCAGGCCGACCAGAACGCCGCGTCCAAATTGGTTGGCGCCGCCAAGGCCAAGGGGGATGTCGCCGAATTCGAAAGCCTGCGTGGCCTCGTGGCCGATAAAAAGGCCGAAGTCGCCCGCCTGAACGATGCCGCGAAGGCCGAGGATACGCGGCTGAACGATTTGCTTCTGACCATCCCCAACCTGCCCTACGATGACGTGCCGGATGGCACGAACGAAAACAGCAACGTCGAATTGCACCGACGCGGGTCGCCCCGCAACTTTTCCTTCCAGCCGCTTGAACACTTTGACATTCCCGCGGCCAAACAGGGCATGGATTTCGAAACCGCCGCTAAACTGTCGGGCAGCCGTTTTGTCCTGTTATCTGGGTCCATCGCCCGACTGCACCGCGCATTGGCGCAGTTCATGCTCGACTTTCATGTCGAAAACCACGGCTTGACCGAAACGATCACCCCCGTTTTGGTGCGCGAAGAGATGATGATCGGAACCGGGCAGTTGCCAAAATTCGGTGACGACAGTTATCAGACCACCAACGGGTGGTGGCTGATACCGACCGCCGAAGTCACCCTTACCAATACTGTTCACGGGGATACGGTCGAGGAAGCCACGCTGCCGCGCCGCTACGTCGCCCATACCCTGTGCTTCCGCTCCGAAGCCGGCAGCGCCGGCAAGGACACCAGTGGCATGTTGCGCCAGCACCAGTTCGAGAAGGTCGAAATGGTAACGATCTGCACGCCAGACACCTCGGAAACCGAACACAACCGCATGACAACATGCGCCGAGGCTATCCTCTCGGCGCTCGAACTGCCGTTCCGCACCATGCTCCTTTGCGCCGGCGATATGGGCGGTGGTGCGCGGCGGACCCACGATCTCGAGGTCTGGCTGCCGGGGCAGAATACCTACCGCGAAATCAGTTCGGTCTCGACCTGCGGCGACTATCAGGCGCGGCGGATGAATGCGCGTTTCAAACCCGCGTCGGGCGGCAAACCCGAATATGTCCACACGTTGAACGGCTCTGGCCTTGCCGTCGGCCGCACCCTCATCGCGGTGCTGGAAAACGGCCAGCAGGCCGACGGATCGGTAACGTTACCGCCCATCCTGCACTCGTATCTGCGCGGCAAGACCCGGATCACGGCGCAGGGCCAGTTGGCGGACTGACGGCGCGGTCGGCGATGACCGTCTGTTCGGCGCGGGTCAGGCGGTAGAGTTGGGCATAAAGCGCATCCAGAGTCTTGGGCCGGTAAGACGGACTGGCAAACCAGCGTGCTATCGCCGCATCCGATAGTTCGCTCAGATCAGCAGGTCCGACCCTGTCTCGCTGACTCTGCGCCATCAGTCCGCCGATCAATCCCGGCGGCTGTGTCTTGTTGTGCAAAGCTTCAAGATGATTCTTGCCCGCTGCAAGGTCGGCGATTACGGCCCAGGACACGTCCAAGCCGGCTAGCTGCGCGCCGGCGGCAATCCACTCCAGCGTGATCGACGAAAGACCGACCCGGTCACCACCGCCGCCAACCGAGCCATGATCCCCCGGAAACCACTTTTGCAGGTAGGGCAGATCGCCCATACGTCCGCCATTCAACTTGTCCAAATTGGCCCAGAGCGTCGGCGAAAAGGTCTTGCGACGCTCGTCGATCGCCACTGCATGGCGGGCTGACATGACCGACCGGGAAAGATCGGCGTCATGAAACTGGTTCCCGCGATTGAAAATTGGCGCCGTCAGGAAATGCCCCGGCACACCCAACGCGCCGACTGTATCCCAGATGCCCAGATACGCGATTTCCAGCAATATGGCCTGATCGCCGCGGCCAAGACGCCAAGTCAGTTCCTTCGGGCTGGTCGCCGTCTGCGGTGCGAAATCGGCGCGGAACTGATAACTTGACGGATCTTCGGGGTGGGTCGTCCCGTCGCGCCCTTGATACCGCGCCAGCGCCTCGGGTATTCGCGCAACGTTTCGCCGCGGCGCAATCCCGCAAGAGCGCATGAATCCGGCGAGCGACCGCGCCGTATAGGCCCCCCGAGAAAAGCCAAAGATGTAAATTTCGTCACCCGGTTCGTATGCAAAAACCAGCAGCCGATACGCATCGATAATCGTATCGGTCAATCCCCAACCC
>JBBKXP010000243.1:0-12800 GCA_037969545.1 Paracoccaceae bacterium
CAACGAACAAGGGCCCCGGTCTGCACCGGGGCCCTTCTGGCGTTTCGGGGTCGGCCCTAGTGCGAGTGGATCTTGTCCCAGTCTTCCCGCTTGGGCAATATTTCGAACGTGTGTTCTGGGGGCGGGCAGGGCAGGGTCCATTCCAGCGTGTCCGCGTATTCGTTCCAGGGGTTGTTCACGGTGATCTTCTTGCCTGCGTACAGGGTGTAGAACAGCACGACGATAAAGAACAGGAACGACGCGAATGACAGGAACGCCCCCATCGACGAGATGTAGTTCCAGTAGGCGAAGGCCTCGGGGTAGTCGATGTAGCGGCGTGGCATTCCCTGACGGCCCAGAAAGTGCTGCGGGAAGAAGGTGATGTTGGCGCCGATGAACATCGCCCAGAAGTGGATCTTGCCCGCCCATTCCGGCATCATCTTGCCCGACATCTTGGGCAGGTAGAAATAGATACCGGCAAAGATCCCGAAGACCGCACCAAGGCTCATCACGTAGTGGAAGTGCGCGACGACGTAATAGGTGTCGTGATAGGCCCGGTCGATCCCGGCCTGTGCCAGAACGATCCCGGTGACACCGCCGACGGTGAACAGGAACAGGAACCCGAAGGCCCAGAGCATCGGCGTCTTGAACTCGACCGAACCGCCCCACATGGTGGCGATCCAGCTGAAGATCTTGACGCCTGTGGGCACCGCGATGACCATCGTCGCCAGCATGAAATAGGACTGCTGGGTCAGCGACAGGCCGACGGTGTACATATGGTGCGCCCAGACAACAAAGCCGAGTGCGCCGATGGCGACCATCGCATAGACCATCGGCAGGTAGCCGAAGATCGGCTTTTTCGAGAAGGTCGCGATGACGTGGCTGACGATGCCGAAGGCCGGGACGACGATGATATAAACCTCGGGGTGGCCAAAGAACCACAGGATGTGCTGATAGAGGATCGGGTCACCACCGCCCGCAGGCTGAAAGAAGGTGGTGCCGAAATTGCGGTCGGTCAGCAGCATCGTGATCGCGCCAGCCAGCACCGGCAGCGCCAGCAAAATCAGCCAAGCGGTGACGAAGATCGACCAAGAGAACAGCGGTACCTTGTGCAGGGTCATGCCCGGTGCCCGCATGTTCAGGAAGGTGGTGATCATGTTGATCGCACCAAGGATCGACGAGGCGCCCGAGACGTGGACCGCAAAGATCGCAAGGTCCATCGACATACCGGCCTCGGACGTGGACAAGGGTGGATAGAGAACCCAGCCGACTCCTGACCCGAGTTGGCCGTTGCCCCCCGGCGATAACAGCGAAGCGACCCCAAGGCAGGTGCCGGTCACGTAAAGCCAGAACGACAGGTTGTTCATCCGCGGGAACGACATGTCCGGCGCACCAATCTGCAACGGCATCAGGTAGTTGCCGAAGCCGCCGAACAGGGCCGGAATGACGACGAAGAACATCATCAGGACGCCGTGATAGGTGATCATCACGTTCCAGAGGTGGCCGTTCGGAGTGCAGTTTTCGGGTGCCTGCGCAATGAAATGTGCGCCCTCAAGGCACATGTACTGCACGCCGGGGTGCATCAGTTCCATCCGCATGTAGATGGTGAAACAGACCGACAGAAACCCGACGAAGCCCGAGACGAACAGGTAAAGTATCCCGATGTCCTTGTGGTTCGTGGACATGAACCAGCGGGTGAAAAAGCTCCGCTCGTCGTGATGGTCGTTGCCGTGGATGGCTGCGTCTGCCATGTGGCGTCCCCTTATTTGGCTAAATTCAGACGGTTCGCCGGGAATCCCCGCCCGCCACACGTTGATGTGGTTCTAGTGTGTTGGCGGGCAGGGGGCAATATTTGATCGGGCCGGGGCCCTGGGTTAAATTGGCGCAGGTGGAGGGTGGATAGCCCGCCACCGGGCGCCGGACCGGCGCCAGCCGTTTGACGACCCGGTCCGGACTGCCTTTGTCCCGGTTTCCATTGACGGTTTTCGCCCTGTTCGACCGGATGCATTACACGGCTTCGTGAATAACTGCTTCGTGAGCGGACATGACGGAACAGTTGGCCCAAATTTGTTGTTATCGATCTGGCGTATGTCACGCCATGATCAGAATGGAGTGTTCTTTATGAAACTGACCCTTTCCCTTGCCGCTGCTGCGCTTGCCACCACGTTTGCCGCACAGGCTTTTGCCGCCGCCCACGAGATGGACCCGATGAGCATGACCTGCGCCGATTTTTCCGCAATGGACTCGGAGGGCATGATGGCGGCCACCGACTCGGTGGATATGGCGATGATGACCGCTGACATGACCGAAGACGAAAAGATGGCCGCCATGGAAGAGCATGACGCCATGATGGCCGACGACATGTCCGACGAGGACAAGGCCGCGATGGAGATGAAATCGGAAGAGTCGATGACGATGATCATGGACGCTTGCGGTGGCGACGGCATGGCCGACATGACAGTTATGGATGCGATGAAAGCGTCGAAGTAATTTCGGCCCGAGAACTGCTGCGGGCGGTCATCGCAGTTGCGAAGGTCGCCCGCAGCGCCATATCGACATCGGCGATCGTCACCGGCAAGCCAAGGTCGGTAAGCGATGTCACCCCGTGCCCGCTGATCCCGCAGGGCACGATTCCGTCAAAGTGCGTCAGGTCGGGTGCGACATTGATGCTGATCCCGTGGAATGACACCCATTTTCGCAGGCGTATGCCGATTGCGGCGATCTTGTCCTCGCGCATTGTTCCGTCTGCCAGTGGCGGCTTGTCGGGCCGGTCCACCCAAACCCCGACCCGGCCCGTGCGGACCTGCCCGGTGACGTCGAACGTTGCCAGCGTGGCGATAATCCAGCGTTCCAGATCGCGCACGAAACAGCGCACGTCGCTGCCGCGTTCGCCAACATCCAGCATTACATAGACGACCCGTTGACCGGGTCCGTGATAGGTGTATTGGCCACCGCGTTTGGCCTGGTAAACCGGAAAGCGGTCGGGGTCGGTCAGGTCTGCCGGTTTGGCGCTGGTTCCGGCCGTATAGAGAGGCGGATGTTCTAGCAGCCAGATGCATTCATCGGACCGACCATCGGCAATGGCTGCCGCCCGCGTCTCCATCACCTCCACCGCGTCGGTGTAGTCGGTCAGTCCGGGGCTGTTGATCCAGTCAACCATGCGGGTCCTCCGGCACTGCAATGGCGCAGGGTGACGGCATTGTCAAAAACTGCCAAATCCCGCTTGGCAGGGCAAACACGGTCGACTATACGCCGCCCATCTTGCCCGAGATCACGAGCGGTCGTGGCGGAATTGGTAGACGCGCAGCGTTGAGGTCGCTGTTCTGTAACAAGAGTGGGGGTTCGAGTCCCCCCGACCGCACCATGAGATTCGCACTGAACCAGTACGGATCAGGGCGCAATGCCCCGGCAACACGCCCTGAACCTGTCAGAATTCAGGCGAATGGCCTTAAGAAGCACGCTATTCAAGGTCGATTGCCCGCTGTTCAGCCCGGTTGGCACAATTTCCCGTTTACGTGGTTGCATTGTCTGCGGTCGGTTGCTTTAGTCGGCTCTCGAAAAGTGCAGAACAATCTGCCGTCGTTCAGGGAGCCAGGGCTTGACCCAAACCAGCGCAGACAACGCGTTCGTTGAATTCGAACGCGTGCAAAAAAGTTATGACGGCGAGATTCTTGTTGTAAAAGACCTGAATCTGTCGATGCCAAAGGGCGAATTTCTGACCATGCTCGGGCCGTCGGGATCGGGCAAAACGACATGCCTGATGATGCTGGCCGGGTTTGAAACCGCAACCCACGGGTCGATCCGCCTGAACGGCAAGTCGATCAATGATATTCCGCCGCACAAGCGCGGCATTGGCATGGTGTTTCAGAACTACGCTCTGTTCCCGCACATGACCGTTGCCGAAAACCTTTCGTTCCCGCTCGAGGTGCGCAAGATCGGCAAGTCCGATCGCGAGGCCAAGGTCAAGCGCGCCCTCGACATGGTGCAGATGGTTGATTTCGGCGGGCGGCGTCCGGCGCAGATGTCGGGTGGGCAGCAACAACGGGTGGCGCTGGCCCGGGCGCTGGTGTTCGAACCCGAACTGGTGCTGATGGACGAACCGCTGGGGGCGCTGGACAAACAGCTGCGCGAGACTTTGCAGTTTGAAATCACCCGACTGGCGCACGATCTCGGGATCACGGTCGTCTATGTGACCCACGACCAGACCGAGGCATTGACCATGTCCGACCGGGTTGCAGTGTTTGACGATGGCCGGATTCAGCAACTGGCGCCGCCAGACGAGTTGTATGAAAAACCGCAGAACAGTTTCGTCGCCCAGTTCATCGGCGAAAACAATACACTGGATGGCGTCGTGACCGAGATCAGCGGGAACACCTGCACCGTCAGGCTGGACAGCGGCGACGTGATCGACGCGATGCCGGTCAATGTTTCCAAGGTGGGCGAGCGCACTAAGGTTTCAATTCGCCCCGAGCGGGTCGAACTGAACAAGGAAAGACTGACCAAGGGCGCCCATACGCTCAAGGCTGAAGTGCTCGAGTTCATCTATATGGGTGACATTTTCCGCACGCGCCTGCGGGTTGCCGGGACCGATCAGTTTGTGATCAAGACCCGGAACGCCCCCGACACGGTGCGCCTGAAACCGGGTCAGACCGTCGATATCGGCTGGATGCCCGAAGATTGCCGCGCGCTGGACGCGATATAACGAGGTTCCGGCCTGCTTTGCGGCCGGGAATGACCGAAACTGCCAATCAACCAAGGGAGACTATAATGAGAATGAGATATCTGTTCGGGGCCGCAGCCCTGACCACCGCCGGCCTGATCGGCCAGATGGCGGCGGCGCAGGATCTGCCAGCCTGCGAAAACTGTGCTGACACGATGACGATCATGTCGTGGGGCGGGGCCTATCAGGCCAGCCAAATCGCTGCCTATTCAGACCCCTATGCGGCCATGACCGGCATCACCGTTGTCTATGACGAAAGCAGCAATGAAGCGATTGCCAAGCTGCGTGCGGCCCAAGAGGCCGGCAATGCGACCTACGATCTGGTCGATGCCGAAGGCCCCGACAGCCAGCGCGCCTGCGACGAAGGTCTGGCGGTCGAGATCGACTTTGACACGGTCCTCGCACCCGGTGCCGACGGATCGACCCCGACCGACGATTTCGGGCCGAGCCTGATCAACGACTGCTTTATCCCGCAGATCGTGTTCTCGACCACGTTCGGGTATCGCACCGATGTCGCCGAATGGAACGGCGCCGTCCCGACAAGTGTGTGCGACATCTTTGATCTGGCGACCTTCCCCGGCCAGCGTGCGCTGGAAAAGCGCCCCAAGAAGAACCTCGAATGGGCGCTGCTGTGTGACGGCGTGGCACAGGCGGACCTTTACGATGTCCTGTCGTCTGACGGCGGTGTCGAACGGGCGCTGGCCAAGCTGGATACGATCCGTGACCAGGTCGTCTGGTGGTCTGCCGGTGCAGAAACTCCGCAGCTTCTGGCCGACAGCGAAGTCGTGTTTGGCTCGACCTATAACGGGCGTCTGTTCTCGGTCATCGAAGAGCAGAAGCAGCCGGTTGCGATGCTGTGGGACTGGCAGGTCTTCGACTTTGACGGTTGGATCGTTCCGACCGGTCTGGACGAAGCCCGGATGAACCGTGTCATGCACTTCCTGAACTTTGCCACCGACACCCAACGTCTGGCCGATCAGGCCAAGTACATCTCGTACGGCCCGGCCCGCGCATCGTCGCAGCCGCTTGTCGGTGAGCATGCCACGCTGGGCATCGCGATGGGGCCGCACATGCCGACCAACCCCGATAACCAGAAGAACTTTCTGGTCAACAACATCGAATGGTGGGCCGACAATCAGGACGAAGTTGACGCCAAGTTTCAGAACTGGCTGGCGCAGTAAATCTGCCTGACTGAACAAGCCGGGGGCGGCGCCTGTCGCCTCCGGCATCCAACTGACAAGGACGCGACCATGCCCAAGGGATATATCATCGGCCACATCACGGTGAACGACCCCGAAGCCTATCAGGAATATGTGACCCGCGACACGCCGATCTTGCAGGATCTGGGCGGGCGGTTCATCATTCGGGGCGGGCAGGCACAAACGATGGAAGGCGAAACGTTGCAGCGCCATGTCGTCATCGAATTTCCGAGTTACGCGGCGGCACTGACCGCCTACAATGACCTTGAATATCAAGAGATTGCCGATATCCGCCGTCGCACCGCAGATTCGGTCATCATCGTTGTCGAGGGTGCGGCATGAGCGATGCAACCACCCCACAATCCGGCCCGATGCTTGCCGCTGACGGCCGCCCGCTCAAAACCTCGCTGAACCGCGCCCTGCGGCGTCAAAAAACCCGCGCGCTGATGCTGATCGCACCGCTGCTGATCTTTGTGTTCATTTCCTTCATCATGCCGATCGGTGACATGCTGTTCCGGTCGGTCGAAAACCAGATCGTGCCGGATACCTTGCCACGCACAGTCGTGGCGCTGCGTGATTGGGACAATAACGTCGACGCAGTCCCCGACGAGACTGTCTTTGCCGCGCTTTATGCAGACCTGACCGTCGCCGAAGAATTCAAATTGCATACCCGGCTGGGTACCCGTCTGAACTACGAACTCAGCGGCGTATCGTCGCTGTTTCGCAGCGCCGGGCGCGATGTCGGGAAGTTCGGCACAGACATCTACACCGAACAGTTTGCTGCGGCAGATCCGCAGTTTGACGATCCGGCGGCATGGGCCGGATGGATGGCCGATTCGACCATCCGCAAGGCTCTGCCCGAAACGGCGCAATCCTACCGGGATTGGGCGCGGATCCAGCGCGAGGTCAAGAACCGCGATCCGGCCGACCGTGTCCCCGACGATTTCGTCTTTACCTCGCTCTATCGCGATCTGGCGCAGGGCAACGTGGCGGCGGACCTGCCACAAGTCGATGTATCCGGGTTCGAGACGGTATCGCTGCGCGACTCGTTCACCGAAGCCGATGCCACATGGGCCAGTCCTGATGTCTGGACCACGATCCGGACCTATAGTGGCGCATTGACCAACGGTTATTTTCTAAACGCCATCGACATGCGCAATGGCGCCGACGGGATCGAAATGCGGGGGCCGTCGGAACGGATTTACAATACGCTGCTTTTGCGCACGATCATCCTGTCGCTCAGCATCATGGGCATGTGCATCCTGCTGGGCTATCCGATCGCTTGGCTGCTGGCCAACCTGCCATTGCGCACCGCCAACGTTCTGATGATCCTTGTGTTGTTGCCATTCTGGACCTCGCTTTTGGTGCGAACTGCCGCGTGGAAGGTACTGTTGCAGGATCAAGGGGTGATCAACAACCTGTTGGTCTGGCTGGGTATCGTCAGCGACACGGGCCGCCTGCCGCTGATCAACAACGCCACCGGGACGATCATCGCGATGACGCACATCCTGCTGCCGTTCATGATCCTGCCGCTTTATTCGGTGATGAAGACGATCCCGCCAACCTATCTGCGGGCCGCAAAATCACTGGGCGCGACAAACTGGACGGCGTTCTGGCGGGTCTATTTTCCGCAGTCGGTGCCGGGTATCGGGGCGGGGTCGATCCTCGTGTTCATTCTTGCCATCGGATATTACATCACCCCGGCGCTGGTCGGCGGTACCAAGGGTATCTTTATCTCGAACCGGATCGCCTATCACATATCGACCTCGCTGAACTGGGGTCTTGCAGCGGCGCTGGGGGCAATCCTGCTGGTTCTCGTGCTGGCGCTGTACTGGGTCTATGACAAGATTGTCGGCATCGACAATGTGAAGTTGGGATAACACCATGAGTCTCTCGACACTTCAAATCCCCAAGCCCAAGCTGATGACATTCACGCTGCCACTGTCGGCGGCCTTCGGGGCGCTGTTCGGATTTCTGGTGGGCACCGCGCAGGGCCATGTCATCTACGGCCTGATTGGCGGCGCAGTCTTTGGGGCGGCGTTGGCCTATGGGCTGGTCAACTTTGTGCCAAAAGTGCGCAACGGAAAACTGATTGCCACCGGATTGGGCGCGGTCTTTGGTCTGTTGATTGCCGGTTTGGCGGCCGGTGTGGCCGGCGCCATCGTTGGCTATTTGATGGGTTGGTTCGTCTATTGGCTTGCCCTCAGCAAATATCGCGCAGCGTCGCCCATCTATGCGACGTCGGCACAGGTGTTGTGGACCAACAGTTTCAAGATGATCTGCGGTCTGATCTTCTTTTTTCTGATCGCACCGATCATTGTGGTGATCCCGCTGTCGTTCAACGCGCAGGACTTTTTCACCTTTACGCCGGAAATGCTGCGGCTGGACCCGGCCGGATATTCGCTCAAGCATTACGACGACTTTTTCAACAACGCCGACTGGACGACGCCGCTGTGGAACTCGCTGAAAATCGCGCCCATGGCGACGATCCTGTCGGTGGGGTTCGGGACTTTGGCAGCCATCGGCCTGAGCCAATCGCATGTCCCGTTCCGCCGGGCCATCATGGCGATCCTGATTTCGCCGATGATCGTACCGCTGATCATCTCGGCTGCGGGCATGTATTTCTTTTATAGCCGGATCGGGTTGCAGGGCACGTATTGGGGCGTCGTTCTGGCGCATGCGGCGCTGGGCATTCCTTTCGTGATCATCACCGTCACGGCGACGCTGGTCGGTTTTGATCGCTCGTTGACCCGCGCCGCCGCGAACATGGGCGCTGATCCGGTGACGACCTTTTTTCGGGTTCAGATGCCTCTGATCCTGCCGGGCGTGATCTCGGGTGGTCTGTTTGCCTTCATCACGTCTTTTGACGAAGTCGTCGTCGTTCTGTTTGTCGGCTCGGCTGGGCAAAAGACGCTGCCGTGGCAGATGTTCATCGGACTGCGCGAACAGATTTCGCCGACTATCCTGGCTGTGGCGACAGTGCTTGTTGTGATCTCGGTCTGCCTGTTGACGGTGCTCGAGTTGTTGCGGCGGCGGTCCGAGCGGCTGCGGGGCATGTCACCGGGCTAAGTTTAAGTGCTTTTGCACTCAATTATCCGGCAAATAGCGAAATGCGAACCGTATCGCGCAATGGCCACAGTTTTCCCATAATCGCGACGGATTCGATTGCTACGCTGTCCGAATGACTGTGTGGACTGGAGAACGCGCTGCCGTACGATATTTACGTTCTGAATGAATCCAATCTGACTGTCAGTGGTGGTGGTCAGTTGGACGGAATCACTCAAGGCAGCGGCGTGCATCTTGCCGGCCGCACGATTACCTTGAACAGCAATGCCTGGTACCCAGTCAGCATCAACGATGATGACGCCAGTTTTGGCGACAGCGACACCAGTCAGACGTTGAACGGGCCACAAACGATTGATGGTGTGACCTATCCGAATGGGCGGATTGTCGAGGCGGAGTATGGCCTGACACTGTCTGATGGAGTCAACACATGGCAGGTGGTCGGGTTCAACGTCAATAATTCGTCGCCTGCTTATGGCACGGTCGAAGGCCTGGCCTTTATCGGTGGTTCGGGTGGATTTCCGCCGGTCAGGGTGCCGCTGACGATCGTCTCGACCCAAGAGGGCCCGAACTATCTGGCGACAAATTATGCGACACCGATCTGCTTTGCCAACGGCACACTGCTCGAAACGGGCCGCGGCACTGTTGCGGTGGAATCCATCGGCGTCGGCGATCTGGTCGCGACGCGCGACGACGGTTTGCAACCAGTGCGCTGGCGGGCCGACAGGACCTTGCCGGCATATGGCACATTTGCACCGATCCTGTTCCGCGCCGGTGCAATCGGCAATACGCGTCCACTGCGGCTATCGCCACAGCACAAGGTATTGGTGACCGGCTGGCGCGCCGAGTTGATCTGCGGCGAAAACGCGGTTCTGGTGCCCGCCCTGCATTTCGTCGACGGGGTTCAGGTCATTGTCGAAACCGGTGGCGTGGTCACTTATCATCATTTGATGTTTGACCGGCATCAGATCGTTTTTTCCGAAGGCATTGCAACGGAAAGTTTCTTTCCGGGGGCTGTTGGTCTGGCCGGGCTCGACCTTGCTGCGCGTCGCGAAATGCTGGCGATCTTTCCGCAATTGGCGACAGACATTGCCGCCTACGGGCCGCCGGTCCTGCCGGTCCTTTCGGCAACCGAAGCCCGGGTCCTGATGGCCGCCTGATCGCGCAGACCGGGTCAGGGCAAGATGGCGAGCCAACCCCAGACCGTAATCAGCGATAGCGCCGTGCCAATCAGCACCGCCGAAGCTGCGACGCGGCGCGCCGCGCCGTACATGTTGGCGAAGACATAAGCGTTGACACCCGGGGCCATCGCCCCTGTCAGGATCGCTGAGCGAAAGGCATTCACATCCAGCCCGGTTGCGCGCCCCATGCCCCAGATCACTGCGGGATGCAGGATCAGCGACACCGCGACGATGAACAGGATGGTGCGCATGTCGCCTTCGGGACGATAGCGGTAAAGAATGCCCCCAAGGCCGAACAGGGCGGCAGGCAGGGCGGCCTTGGTCATCAGGTCGATCGCATCGGTCAGCACTCCGGGCAGCGGCAGGCCGGTCAGGTTGACTGCCAGACCAAGGGTGATGCCGATGACAAGGGCGTTCGAAAACATGGCTTTGAGGATTTTACCCGGCAAGGCGACGATGTTGCCGCCGCGGTTGCGGGCGATCTCCATCGCGCTGATCCCTACCAGATAGCAAAAGGGCGCGTGGATCGAGACGATGGCGTAGTTTCCGGTCAATGCTGCGGCCCCAAAGGCTCGCTCGGTGATTGGCAGCCCGAGCAGAAGCGAGTTGGAAAAGAGGCCGCAAAAACCGATGGCGACCGCGTCCTCCCAACTGCGTTTGAAGGCGTAACGCGCCCCAAGCAAACCCACGGCAAATCCGCACAGCGCCCCGGTGTAGAACGTGCCGAGAAGTGCAAGATTGAATTCGGCGCCAAGATCGAGGGTCGAGATGGCGCGGAACAGCAGGCAAGGGATCGCGAAACCTTGGGTGAACTTCATCAGCCCGTCGACGCCTGCATCGCTGAAGACCCCTTTCCAGACGGCCACATAGCCGAACCCGAGGACGATGAAGACCGGCAGGATGACGTCGAGAAGGGCAGTCATGGTCAGTCCTTGTGGAGAGCCGGGGAGTCTCTAGCGGGAGTCACTTTGATCAAAAAAAGCGGCTCGAGTCAGGGGGCCGGGAAGGTTAGCGTCATGCCATCGTAGGCGGGGGTGATGTGAGCCGGCGTTTCGTTTTTCAGCGTTTCGTAGTCAAGGTCGATGTGCATGTTTGTCAGCACCGCCCGTTTCGGTTTCACCTGTTCGATCCATGCCAGCGTCTGCACTAGATGGGCGTGGGTCGGGTGCGGTGTGCGCCGCAGCGCGTCGACAATCCAGCAGTCGAGATTGGCCAGCGCGAGCCATGTTTCATCGGGGATCGCGGCCACATCGGGTAGATAAGCGACGCCGCCGATCCGGAACCCCAACGCGTCGATTGCCCCATGGTTGACCCGGAAGGGAGTCAGGGTAATCGCGCCGCCGGGGCCGTCGATGGTCACATCGCCTGCGATCATGTTCAGTTCGCAGATCGGTGGATAGGGCGACCCCTTGGGTTGGGTGAAGGCATAGCCAAAGCGCGACAGAAGCGCGTCGGTGGTATCGCCGTCGGCCCAGACCTGCAGGCGCCGGCGCATGTTGAAAACGACCATCCGCAAATCGTCGATGCCATGCACGTGGTCGGCGTGCGCATGTGTATAGACGACGCCGTCAAGGGTGCCGATGCCGGCGTCGAGAAGTTGACTGCGCAAATCGGGCGAGGTGTCGATCAATACGGTTGTGGTGCTACGGCCATCGTGGCGTTGCACCAGCAGCGAACAACGCCGCCGGGTGTTTTTCGGGTTCGCCGGGTCGCAGTCGCCCCAAAGTCCGCCAAGCCGCGGGACTCCACCGGAGGACCCGCAGCCGAGGATGGTGAAGGTCAAGTTCGCCATGCGGCGGCCTTGGCGAACAGGCGGTCGAAATTGGCCGAAGTGGCGGCGGCAAAGTCGGCGTAGGGCAGGCCGAACAGATCGGCGCCGACCTGTGCGGTATGCGCGGTATAGGCCGGTTCGTTGCGGCGTCCGCGGTGTGGTGGCGGAGCCAGGTAGGGGCTGTCAGTTTCCACCAGGATGCGGTCCAGCGGGGCGGCAGCAAAAATATCGCGCAACGCCTGCGATTTGGGGAATGCGGCGATGCCCGACATTGACAGGTAGAAATCGAGGTCGCGGGCGGCGCGAGCCAGCGCGGCTGAGGATGAAAAGCAGTGCATGACGCAGGTGTAAGCGCCGTTGCGGTATTCGTCGGTCAGGATCGCTGCCATGTCAGCATCGGCGTCGCGGGCGTGGATGATCAACGGCAGACCGGTGTCGCGGGCGGCAGCGATGTGTATTCGCAGGCTGGTTTGCTGCACCGCCTTGGTGTCGGCGGTGTAGTGGTAGTCAAGGCCGGTTTCGCCGATGCCGACCATCTTGGGGTGCCGAGAAATAGTGATCAACTGGTCAACGGTTGCCAGCGTTTCGTCAGCCACACTCATCGGATGGGATCCGGCGGCGTAGAATACTGACCGATGCGTTTCGGCCAGTGCCCGCACCTGCGGTTCCTGACGCAGCCGGGTGCAGATCGTCACCATCCGCGTCACCCCGGCGGCGGCAGCGCGGGCGATCAGTGCCTCGTGTTCACCATCGAAATCGGGGAAATCGAGGTGACAGTGACTGTCGACGATGGGGGCGAATGGCGCGTCGGGGGTCATGGGGCCGCCTCAGGCTGCGGCGACACCTTGCGCCGTCTCTTCGATCTTGAAGACCATATCAAGGATCAG
>JBBKXP010000244.1:0-2792 GCA_037969545.1 Paracoccaceae bacterium
GTCGGGAGTGATGCCAAAGGTCACCAAAGCCCCGTCCTCGGCCGCCTCGCTGCCCGCCTCGATGGCCGCCAGAAACGCCGGCAAATCCGCGATGACGTGATCGGACGGCGCGATCAGCATCAGATCGTCCGGCGTGTCCTTGAGCATCAGCGCCGCCGCCAGAATTGCAGGCGCCGTGTCGCGGCCCACCGGCTCAACCACCACGCGGGCATCCATCAGCCCTACGGCGCAGGCCTGTTCGACCGCCATGAACCGGAAATCCTCGCCCGTCATGATTAAGGGTGCCGCAAACCCATTGCCAGCAAACCGCCCGAGGGTCGCTTGATAGAGACTGTTTTTCCCTAAAAGCGGCGCGAATTGCTTCGGGAACGTCTTACGGGACGACGGCCAGAGCCGGGTTCCCGAACCGCCGCAAAGAATGACGGGGTGAATTGTCCGCAGGGACATCAGCGTGCAACCTCGCCACGGCCCTTCATATACTGGGTCAGCGCGTGAATGAGGCTCTGATGCGTGTCTTCGACGATGCCGTACTTCTCGATCGGGATGTGCACCACGTGCTGCGCGATGTCGGCCAGCTTGCCGCCCTTGAAGCCGACGAAGGCAATCGTCGGGACACCCGCCGCATTGGCGTATTCGCAGGCCTTCACCACGTTCGGGGAATTGCCCGACGAACTGACCACCAGAAGTGCGTCCGTGTCTTTCAGATAGTATTTCAGGGGCTCCGAAAAGACATCGTCATAAGAGATATCGTTGCCGATCGCGGTCAGCATCGGCACGTTGGAGGCCAGCGAGATCGTGCGGACCGGCGGATGACCCGCGACATAGGTGCCCTTGGAGCAGTCGCAGACCGTGTGATCGGCGATCGCCGCCGAACCGCCGTTGCCCGCGACCCAGATCGTGCCGCCCGCGGCCGTCACCGCGTCGAACACGGCCAGAACATCGGCCAGCGCACCCTTGTCGAACGACAGAAGCGTTTCTGCGAACTGTCTGTAATAATCGTCGATGAAGCCAGTGAGGTCCTTCACGGCCATGTGCCTTTACCCTTTACCAAACCCCCGCCGGTTCGGTGTCCCGGATAAGCGACGGTCTGTCAACGCGCGAACAGGCCGGCGCCGGCAAATGCCCCGAAACTGACCCCTTTCCGCGACAGGCATGCCGCTTTTGAGTGCCAGACCGGGCCGGGACTTGCACGCGCGTCCGGTGCCGACTAGCACCGGGCGGGTAAAGGCTGGCGAGTACGGGTATGAGCGGTTCAGAGGTTTCATGATTCATTACATGACGACAATCGGCGTCGGCGATGCCTGGGTGGGAAACGAGCTCAGGATCGTGAAACGGGCGGGTATTCCAGTACGCCTGCATGCGCTGAACCGACCGGAACGCACGTTCTTCTCGTCCGGCGACATCGCCGAAATGGGCCGTGAAACTCAAGCGCTCTATCCGTTGCCGAAGATGCGGGTGGTGGCAGACCTGCTAGCTGCGCCGCTGCGGTTCCGCGCCCGCTTCTTCGCCGCGCTCTGGAACGCGCTGACGGGTCCGCGCGAATCCGGACGGGTGCGCGTGGTGACACTCTGGCATTTCATCGTCGCCTGCCACTGGGCGGGTCAACTGCGCCACGAGGCCGTCTCCCATATCCATTCGCAATGGATCCACTCAGGCGGCAGTGTGGCGATGTATGGCGCCTGGCTTCTGGGCAAGCCGTTCTCGTTCACCGGCCATGCCGCCGATCTGTTCCGCAACCGCGCAGCGCTGGACGACAAGATCGCGCGCGCCGATTTCATCGTCTGCATCTCGGAATTCCACCGAAGCTTCTATCTGGAACACGGCGCGCGCGCAGAACAGCTGATCGTGGTCTATTGCGGTATCGATCCGGCCCATTTCACCCCAAATCGCCGGTTGCGTCCGGACGGCGCGCCTTGGCATATCCTGTCCTCGGGCCGCCTCGTGGCCAAGAAGGGCTTTCCTGTGCTGATCGGGGCGTGCCGCATCCTGAAAGAGCGCGGCCTCTATTTCCGCTGCACCATCGGCGGCAGCGGCCCCGACGAGGCGATGCTGCGGCAGGTGATTTCCGACGCCGGACTGGAGGATGTGATCACACTGACCGGCGAGGCGTTGAAACAGGAGGACATCCCAACCTTCATGGCCGCCGGAGATGTCTATTGCCTGCCCTGCGTGTGGGCCGCCGACAACGATGTCGACGGGTTGCCGCAGATGCTGATGGAAGCGATGGCCTGCGGCCTGCCCGTCGTCTCGACCCAGCTGGTGGGTATCCCCGATCTTGTCCGCGAAGGGGAAACCGGCGTTCTGGTCGACCCCGAAGATGCCCCCGCGCTGGCCGATGCAATGATGCGGCTGGAGGCCAACCCGGCGCTCGCAACCCAACTGGCCGAGGACGGGCGGGCTCTGGTGGTTGAAAAATTCGACATCAACACCTGCCTGGAGCCGCTTTTGAGCCGATACAGAGACGCATTGGAGCGCAATCCGTGATCATCACCCAGACCCCCTACCGCGTCAGTTTTGCCGGCGGCGGCACTGACCTTCCCGCGTTTTACCGCCACGAGGCAGGTGCCGTTCTTTCGGTCGGATTGATGCAGCACATGTATGTCACCGTCAGCCCGCGGTTCCACAAGACGACGCGGGTCGCCTATACCAAGGTGGAGATCGCCGACAAAATCGACGCCATCGAACACACGATCGCCCGCGAGGCGCTTGGGCGTCCGCGCGCACTGCCATTCCGCATTGACCGGCGCGGCAGTCGCGTGATTTTCATCTCCGACCGCTATACGTTCTAGAGC
>JBBKXP010000245.1:0-13700 GCA_037969545.1 Paracoccaceae bacterium
TCATTGCACAACTCGATGCATTCGTCACAGACAAAGACAGACGGCCCGGCGATGTGGTTTTTGACTTCGTGCTGACTTTTTCCGCAGAAACTGCAGTAAAGCGTGTTCTTGCTGTCGCCGCCCGTTGAATTCGCCATCGTCAAAACCCCTCGGCGCATGGCCAGTTATCGTCGCGGTGTATTGTTATGCCAAGACTAGGACAGCCCGTCCCGGTCCACAACGGCAAAATCGCCCGCGCTGCCCCCGTGGACCGCCCCGGCAACAGTGCTACGCTTTCTCGTCGGCCTTCTCGCGATTGGCGACAATTTCGTCGATCAGACCCCAATCCTTGGCATCCTCTGCCGACATGAAATTGTCACGCTCCAGTGCCGCCTCGACCTTTTTGAGGGTCTGGCCGGTGTGCTTGACATAGATCGCGTTCAACCGATCCTTGAGCTTTTGCGTTTCGGCCGCGTGGATCATGATATCGGTTGCCTGCCCCTGATAGCCGCCCGATGGCTGGTGCACCATGATCCGGCTGTTGGGCAACGAAAACCGCATCCCCTTCTCGCCTGCGGTCAGCAGCAGCGACCCCATCGAGGCGGCCTGCCCGACGACCAGAGTGCTGACCTTGGGCCGGATATACTGCATCGTGTCGTAGATCGAGAGGCCCGCAGTCACAACGCCACCGGGGCTGTTGATATACATGCTGATCTCTTTCTTCGGATTCTCGCTTTCCAGGTGCAGCAATTGGGCGACGACCAACTGCGACATGCCATCATGCACCGGCCCGTTCACGAAAATGATCCGCTCTTTCAGCAGACGCGAAAAGATATCATAGGCACGCTCGCCCCGGGCAGTCTGTTCGACCACCATCGGCACAAGGTTCATGTAGGTCTGGGTCGGGTCTTGCATATGCTTTGCCTCGGGTTCGGGGACGCGAACGTCTCTACTTCATGATACCTTTCCCAAGTCTTAGAGACCCGTGAAAGGGGCCGCAAGGGCAGCACGGGCGTCTCTCGCGACGCGTTGACTTTTGCGTTAGCCTTTGCTTACGGTAAGTGATGGATTACCAGAATGCAATATCAGCCCTTGCCGATCCGACACGACGGGCGATTGTAGACCGCCTGCGCGGCGGTGCCCTGCCCGTCGGGGCGCTGGCCGATGGCCTGCCGGTCAGCCGCCCGGCGGTGTCGCAACATCTCAAGGTGCTGGCCGACGCCGGTTTGCTGACCGCGACGCCCATCGGCAACCGACGGCTCTACGCGATATCGCCGGATGCGATTGCTGCTTTGCGTACCTATCTTGACGGTCTCTGGGATGATGCCCTTGCGGCCTACGCCGCCGCCGCCCATCTCGAGGCAAATGAGGAAAGCCCATGACCCCGATCCGAAAATCCGTCACCGTCCCGCTGCGACCGGATGCGGCCTTTGACCTTTTTACCCGCGACCTCTGGCAGTGGTGGCCGTCGCCGGCGAATACGAATGCGCCAAAAGTCAGACTCGACCCGAAAATGGGCGGCAGGCTGACCGGCACCAGACCGGACGGAAGCCGTAAAACTTGGGGCAAGGTCACCACATGGAAACCCGGCATCGCGTTCGGAATGGAGTGGCATCAGGGCCAGCCCGACAACACGGCAACCCAGCTGATGGTCACATTCACGCCTGTCGACACCGGAACACGCGTCGATCTGACGCACGGCGGCTTTGACAAACTCGGCCCCGCCAAAAGCATGATACTCTACCAAATGGCGACAAGATGGGCGACCGTTCTGGGCCGATGTTACGTTGGTCAACACCACGCACTAATTGACGGTTAAGGTCGGCGACGACACTCCATTACTAAGTTCCGCTTATTTGTCGGCATTGACCAATGGAATGATCCTGAAAATGCAACCCGGCAGCAGTGCACTGGCGCTATCGGCGGCCCATCAGAACGACGTTCAATGCCGCCCCCAACAGGATCAGATAGGCGCTGATGTAGAGCCACATCAGCAAAGCCACGACGGCGCCGATCGACCCATAAACCTCGTTGTAGCGCCCAAAGTTGGTCAGGTAGTACGAAAACCCGGCCGAAGCCAAAAACCAGAACACCACGACAAGCACCGCGCCGGGGCTCAGCAGCCCGGGCCGAATGACCGGCCGATTGGGCCCGTAGCGATACAAGAGCCCCAAAGCCGATAGCAGGACTACAAGCACAATCGCCCAGCGGATAGCCTCGAGGACCAAGCCCGGCTGCGCCTCAGGCGGCAACAGGGCAAGGACGATTGGTGCGCCGATCACCAACAACAAGGCCACGATCGCGACGAATATCAGAGCCAATGTCAGCAGCATGGCAACAAATGCATGCCGGACACCGCCCCGGTCCGGTCGGCCCGACACCGCATTGACCCCGCTCATCAACGCCCCGACCCCGGCCCGCGTGGACCACAAGGCAATCGCGATCGACACCATCGTCGTCAGGCCCAGCGCACTTGTATCGGCCGACAGCAGACGGTTCAGCTGCGCCGAAAATAGCTGATACGCCTGCGTCGGTATGACCTCGCGCAGCAGTTCCAATTGTTCGGAAACCACCGATGGATCGGCCAGCAAACCAAAGATCGCGATCAGCGCCGCCATTCCGGGAAAGACCGCAAACAACCCGAAAAATGCCACCCCTGCCGATATCAGACCAAGGTTAGCCGCCCCGGCCACATCCGCGACATCGCTTAGCATCCGCCAGATCCAGACCAACTTCGGCCACATGCCATACCCCTCACAATCGCAGTTCTTGCGACAATGCCAGTTTGGCACGCCAAAGCAAACAGGCCACAGGCATCGAATTCATCGGCATAATTTTGTGGCCGAATGAAGGAACAAGTCGCGGGGTGATCGGGATCGGTGCTAGACTGAACGAAAATCGGGGCAGTCGATGTTAGACATTAACGCGCACGTCAACCTACTGGTCGAGCGGATTCAGGACATGCGCACCGGCACCGCGCGTATTCTGGTGGCCGTTTCAGGTGCCCCGGCCAGCGGCAAATCCACCTTGGCCGCTGAACTCGCCCGCCGGCTGCGACTGCTGAAATGCGCCACCGAAGTCCTGCCGATGGACGGCTTCCATCTCGACAATGCGGTCCTCGACGCCCGCGGCCTGCGGCAGCGCAAGGGCGCGCCGGAAACCTTTGACTCCGCCGGTTTCGTGAATCTGATCATGCGTCTGCGGTCGGGCGCCGAGGTCATCGCCCCCACCTTTGACCGCCAGCGCGACACCGCCATCTCGGGTGCCGTGGTGATCCCGGCCACCTGCGACGTCGTCATTGTCGAGGGCAACTATCTGATGCTGGATGAAGACCCTTGGCGGCAGTTGGCGCCGCTGTGGGACCTGACGGTGCGCCTTGATGTGCCGATGCCCGAACTGCGTGCCCGGCTGATCCAGCGCTGGCTTTCAGCCAACCTCAGCCGGGCGGCCGCCACCCGGCGCGCCGAAAGCAATGACATCCCGAATGCCCAGCGCATCGTTGACCACGCCTTGCCGACCGAGATTGTTTTAGATGGCCAACCGCGCCGTTAGCGTTAACAAGACGCTTGTGGCGACCTCTTTTCGTCTTATGGTGCCACCATGACTGATCAAAATGCTGCCGCCCCTGTTTCGACCCAAGACGCTGCACGCCTGTCCGCGGGCACCCACGAAGACCCTTTTGCGATTCTCGGTCCGCATCCGCATGGCAAGGAAACTTGGGTCACCGCGATCGATCCCGGTGCCGACACTCTTGCCGTCGTGATCGGCAAGAAGGCGCATCAATTGACTCGCCTGCATGGCCCGGTCTTCAGCGGCAAGGTGCCCGCCAAACCCTATACGCTGCGCGGCACCGGCGCAGATGGCGCGACATGGGACTACTCCGACGCCTATCGCTACGGCCCGGTCCTGTCCGACCTTGACGAATACCTGCTGGGCGAAGGCACGCATCAGCGGCTTTGGCGGGCCCTGGGCGCCCATGTTTTGACCCACGAGGGCGACGCCGGCACCCATTTCGCGGTCTGGGCACCTAACGCCCGCCGGGTATCGGTCGTCGGCGACATGAATCACTGGGATGGGCGGCGGCACGTCATGCGGCGACGCGGCGGCACCGGCGTCTGGGAGATTTTCATTCCTGGCACCGGCGATGGCGCGGCCTACAAATACGAGGTGATCGGCGCTGATGGCCGCGCCCGGCTCAAGGCTGATCCGGTTGCCTTTGGCGCCCAGCACCCGCCCGAAACCGCCAGCATCGTGCGCGATATCGCCGGTTACGGCTGGCACGACAAGAAATGGATGACCCGGCGCGAGGCCGCCAACCGCCGCGACGCGCCAATCAGCATCTACGAGGTCCACCTTGGATCGTGGAAGCGCATCTGGGACCAGTCCGGTCGCCCGCTCAGTTACAAAGAGGCCGCCGTCGATCTGGTCGACTATGTCAAATGGATGGGATTCACCCACATCGAATTGCTGCCAGTGTCCGAATTTCCCTTCGACGGATCCTGGGGATACCAACCTGTCGGCCTCTACGCCCCGACGATCCGTTTCGGCCCGCCGCACGAATTCCGCGATCTGGTCGACGCGGCACATGGTGCGGGTCTTGGCATGATCCTCGACTGGGTGCCGGGGCATTTCCCGACCGACGCGCATGGGCTGGCCGATTTCGACGGCACGCATCTGTATGAACACGCCGACCCAAAGGAAGGCTTTCATCAGGACTGGAACACGCTGATTTACAACTATGGCCGCGCCGAGGTCGCCAAATTCCTGATCGCCAACGCCCTCTATTGGCTTGACGAATACCACATCGACGGGCTGCGCGTCGATGCCGTGGCGTCGATGCTCTACCGCGACTATTCGCGCAATTCGGGCGAATGGGTGCCCAACAAGAACGGCGGTCGCGAGAATTACGAGGCCATCGCGCTATTCCAGAACATGAACCGCGTCGCCTATGGCGCGCATCCCGGCATCATGACCGTGGCCGAGGAATCGACCAGCTTCCCCGGCGTGTCGGCCCCTGTCGATGCCGGCGGTCTGGGGTTCGGTTACAAATGGAACATGGGCTGGATGAACGACACCCTGCGCTACATGGAACAGGACCCGATCCATCGCAAATACCACCACGACATGATGACCCGCCCGATCATGTGGGCGTTTTCCGAAAATTTCGTCCTGCCGATCAGCCATGACGAGGTGGTGCATGGCAAAGGGTCGATGCTGGCCAAGATGCCGGGCAACGATTGGGAAAAATTCGCCAATCTGCGCGCCTATTACGGTTACATGTGGGGCCATCCGGGCAAGAAGCTGCTGTTCATGGGCTGCGAGATCGCCCAGCCCGAGGAATGGAACCACGACAGCCAGATCAACTGGGACGCCGGCCAGCGCCCCGACCACAAGGGCGTGCAATCGCTGGTGCGCGATCTGAACCTTTTGTATCGCGAGACCCCTGCCTTGCACGTCAAGGATTGCGAGGGCGACGGATTCTGCTGGGTCGATGTGAACGATCGCGACCAGTCGACTTACAGCTTTATCCGTCAGGGGCACAAAGGTGACGCGCCGATTCTGGTCGTCTGCAACTTCACCCCGGTCGAACGGACCGGGTTCCGCGTCGGGGTGCCCGCCTTGGGCAACTGGCGCGAAGTGATGAACACCGATGCTGCGGTTTACGGTGGCGGAAACCGCGGCAACATGGGCGGTGTCGACGCGCAGGCAGGTGACTGGCAGGGCCAGCCCGCATCGGTCAATATCACTTTACCACCCTTGGCGACGCTGTTTTTCGCGCTGGAAAAGACCTAACGGGAGGGAACGACATGCCACCAAAGAACCGCAGACTTACCCAACGCTCGATGGCCTTTGTGCTGGCGGGCGGACGCGGCAGCCGTCTGAAGGAATTGACCGACCGGCGGGTCAAACCGGCGGTGTTCTTTGGCGGCAAGGCGCGGATCATCGATTTTGCCCTGTCCAACGCGATGAATTCCGGCATCCGCAAGATGGCCGTGGCAACGCAATACAAGGCGCACAGCCTGATCCGGCACATGCAACGCGGCTGGAACTTTTTCCGTGCCGAACGGCGCGAATTTCTCGATATCCTGCCCGCCTCGCAGCGTGGCGATACCGAGGCCTGGTATCAGGGCACCGCCGACGCCGTCACCCAGAATATCGACATCGTTGATAGCTACGACGTTGATTACATTGTGATCCTCGCAGGCGATCATATCTACAAGATGGACTACGAGGTGATGTTGCAACAGCACGTCGACAGCGGTGCGGACGTCACCATCGGCTGTCTGACCGTGTCGCGGTTGGAGGCGGTGGCCTTTGGCGTCATGGCGACGGACAAGGACAGGCGGATCACCTCGTTCCTTGAAAAGCCGGCCGATCCGCCGGGGATACCGGGTGACCCCGACAAGGCGCTCGCTTCGATGGGGATCTATGTCTTCAACTGGAAGTTCCTGCGAGAATTGCTTCTAAAAGACGCCGAAGATCCGAATTCCAGCCATGATTTTGGCGGCGACCTGATCCCCGACATCGTCAAGAACGGCAAGGCCATCGCGCACCGCTTCGACGACAGCTGCGTGCGGGCTGACGGCGCCCCGGCTTACTGGCGCGATGTCGGCACGGTCGATGCCTTTTGGGAGGCGAATATCGACCTTACCAATTTTACCCCCGAACTCGATCTTTGGGACAAGGCATGGCCAGTCTGGACCTATTCCGAGAGTGTCCCCCCCGCCAAATTCATCCACGATGAAAAGGATCGGCGCGGCGTCGCCATTTCGTCGATGGTGTCAGGTGGCTGCATCATCTCGGGCACCGAAATCCGCAATTCGCTGCTGTTTACCGAAGTCCATACCAACTCCTACGCTGTCCTCGACCACGCTGTCGCTCTGCCCTACGTCACGGTCAACCGGCGCGCCCGGTTGCGTAACGTGGTGATCGACCGCGGCGTGACGATCCCTGATGGGCTGGTCGTGGGCGAGGATCACGTCGAGGACAAAAAGTTCTTCCGGGTCACCGACCGCGGAATCACCCTGATCACCCAAGAGATGGTCAACAAATGGACCGCCGCCCGGTGAATCAAAGCGGGATCCAGGCGCTGTCAGTCGCATCGGAATGTGCCCCGCTGGTGAAAACCGGCGGGCTGGCCGATGTGGTTGGCGCTTTGCCCGGTGCGATGTCAGATCAGGGGGTGACGTTGCGCACGCTGCTGCCGGGCTATCCGGCAGTCATCAAAGCCCTGAAAAAACCCAAGATAGTCTGGAAAGACCCGGCCCTGTTTGGCGGCAAAGCGCGGCTGCTGGCGGCATCGATCGGCGGTCTCGACCTGCTGATCCTTGATGCGCCGCACCTGTATGACCGCCCCGGCAGCATCTATCTGGGGCCCGATGGCAAGGATTGGCCGGACAATCCCGACCGCTTTGCCGCACTCAGTTGGGTGGCCGCGCAAATTGGTGCCGGCAAACTGGACAGCTGGCAACCGCAGATCATCCACCTGCACGACTGGCAGGCCGGGCTCGTCCCGATTTATTTGCAGCAACTGGCCGCCACCAAACGCCCCGGCACCATCCTGACGATCCACAACATCGCCTTTCACGGGCTGGCCGACGCCTCAAGCCTGAAAACCCTGAAACTTCCGCCAGCGGGTTTTACCCGCGACGGTTTTGAATTCTGGGGCAAGATATCGGCGCTCAAGGCCGGGCTGATCGGGGCCGACCGGCTGACCACCGTCTCGCCGACTTACGCGCATGAACTGATGACCGACCAGTTCGGCATGGGGCTGGACGGCGTGATGCGACTGCGGCGCGATGTGCTCTCGGGCATCCTGAACGGGATCGACGAAGACATCTGGAACCCGGCTACCGATCCGGCAATCAAGACCTACAAAACGCCCAAGGGAAAATCAGCCGCCCAGGCCGCCCTGCGCGCCGAATTGAACCTGCCCGACGCTGACGGCCCGCTTTGCGTGGTGATTTCGCGGCTGACTGAACAAAAGGGCCTCGACCTGCTGCTGAACGCCCTGCCCGCCCTGCTTGAACGAGGTGGGCAACTGGCGCTGCTCGGCACCGGCGATCCCGGCCTAGAGCAGGCATTCCGGACCGCCAACGGCAACCCCAACGTCTGCGTCAGGATCGGCTATGACGAGGCATTGTCGCACCGCATGTTCGCGGGTGGCGACGCCGTGCTGGTGCCGTCGCGGTTCGAACCCTGCGGGCTGACGCAACTCTACGGGCTGCGCTACGGAACGATCCCGCTGGTGGCGCTGACAGGTGGGCTGGCCGACACGGTGATCAACGCCTCGCCAGCCGCGCTGGCGACCGGTGTCGCAACGGGGATCCAGTTCACCCCGATCACCGCTGACCGGCTGAAAGCCGCCCTGGCCCAGTTGTGCGATCTGTTCAGACAACCCGACATCTGGTTGCAACTGCAGAATAATGCAATGGAGCAGCCCGTTGGCTGGACAACATCGGCTGCGGCCTATGTCCACCTGTATCAGGACCTATTGGCCACCGGATGAGCGAACAGTATACAGTCACGGCCGGGCGGTCCTACCCGCTTGGCGCCACCTTTGATGGTGAAGGGGTCAATTTTGCGATCTTTTCGCAGAACGCGACGCATTTGACGCTGTGCCTTTTCGACGATCAGGGGCACGAAAACCTGCTGATCGCTCTGCCCGAAAACACCGGACACATCTGGCACGGCTATCTGCACGGGGCGCGGCCGGGCCAGCACTATGGCTACCGTGCCCATGGTCCCTACCGGCCCGACGAAGGGCATCGCTTCAACCCGCACAAACTGCTGATCGACCCCTATGCCAAACGGCTGAGCGGGCATCCGATCTGGGACGATGCGCTGTTCGGCTACGACCGTGGCGCCAAATCCGCAGACCTGTCGTTTGACACCCGCAACAGCGCAAATTTCACCCCGCGTGGCATCGTCACCGACCCGGCCTTCAGCTGGGGTGATGACCACCACCCTGACCACCCGATGACCGACACAGTGATCTACGAAGCCCATGTCAAAGGGCTGACCGCTGGGCGCAGGGACATCGACCATGCCGGCACTTATCTGGGATTGGCCAGCGATCCCATCCTCGAGCACCTCAACAAACTCGGCGTGACCGCGATCCAGCTCTTGCCGGTCCATGCCTTTCTGAATGACCAGTTCCTGTTGGACAAAGGTCTGAAGAACTACTGGGGCTATCAAAGCATCGGCTTTTTCGCACCGGATCCAAGGTACATGGCCACCGCTGAAACCGGCGAATTCCAAAGGATGGTGGCCCGGTTCCATGCCGCCGGGATCGAAGTGATCCTCGACGTCGTCTACAATCACACCGGCGAGGGCAATCATCTGGGCCCGACCCTGTCGTTCCGGGGTCTGGACAACGCCAGTTACTACCGGCTGGCCGAAAACAAGCGCTACTACATTAACGACAGCGGCACCGGCAATTCGCTGAACATGGAACATCCGATGGTCATGCGGATGGTCATGGACAGCTTGCGGTATTGGGTCGAAACGATGCACGTCGACGGATTCCGATTCGATCTGGCGGCATCGCTGGGGCGGCGCGACGACGGGTTTGACCGCAACGCGCCATTCTTTCAGGCGGTCCGCCAGGATCCGGTCCTGTCCCGGGTCAAGATGATCGCCGAACCCTGGGATCTTGGCCCCGGCGGCTATCAGATGGGATCGTTTCCGCCACCCTGGGCCGAACACAATGACAAATACCGCGATCAGGTGCGGCGGTTCTGGCGGGGCGAATCCGAAGTGCGCAAACTCGCGACGCGGGTGTCGGGCTCGTCGCTGCGGTTCGACCATGATGGACGGCCGGCAACGACCTCGGTCAATTTTATCACCTGCCACGACGGATTCACCCTGATGGATGTGGTCAGCTACGACGAGAAACACAACGAAGCCAACGGCGAGGACGGGCGCGACGGCCATTCCGGCAACGAATCCGACAACATCGGGGTCGAAGGGCCAACGAAGGACCGCATGATCAATGCTGCCCGGGCGCTCCGGCGACGCAATATGCTGACAACGCTGTTGCTGTCACAGGGGACCCCGATGTTGTTGGCTGGCGACGAATTGGGAAATAGCCAAGGGGGCAATAACAATGCCTATTGCCAGGACAACCCGATTGGCTGGGTCACTTGGGACGGCCACGACCCTGAATTTTTGAACTTCTGTCAAAAGATCATCCATTTTCGCCGCAATCACCCGATCCTGCGCCAGTCACGCTTTCTGCACGCAAAAAGCCGGCTGGTTGATGGTGTCCCAGACCTGTTCTGGCGCCGCCCCGATGGCACAACCATGACCGAGGAAGACTGGTCAGACACAAGTCTGCGCCAGCTTGTCGTCGAAATGCGCATGGCCGCCGGTACGCCAGAATTTGCCCGGGTCGAACGCGCAGTGCTGGCGGTTTTCAATATTGGCGATAAGGTCGACGTTAACTTGCCGGAAAGCCCGGAAGATCAGCAATGGGTGCTGCACATCGACACCGACGCACCCGATCGGCCAGTCGCACCGGCTTGGGACTTGATGACCGTTGCCGCGCAATCCGTTGTGGCACTTGTGCTTGAACCGAAAAGAACGACATGAATGCACGGGGGGGGACACCATGCAACGTCTGACCATCAAGACAAGCCCGATAAGCGGGCAGAAGCCAGGAACCAGCGGTCTGCGCAAGAAGACCAAGGTCTTCATGGGAAGCCATTATCTGGAAAACTACGTGCAGGCGATCTTTGACGGGATCGGCGGACTGAAAGGCAAGACCCTCGTTGTCGGTGGTGACGGGCGCTATTTCAATGACCGCGCGATCCAGGTCATTCTGCGGATGGCGGCGGCAAACGGGGCCAAGGGCTGCATCGTCGGTCAATACGGCATTCTGTCGACCCCAGCCGCGTCGCACCTGATCCGCAAGCGCGGCACCGACGGCGGGCTGATCCTGTCGGCCAGCCATAACCCGGGCGGACCGGAAGCCGACTTTGGCCTGAAATACAACACCCCCAACGGCGGTCCGGCACCGGAACATGTGACTGACCGGATTTTCGCCGCAACCGAAATGATAAGCGACTACCATATCATTGAAACGACCGATCTGGACCTTGTCACGATCGGCAAGACAACCCTTGCCGAGATGAGTGTCGAGATCGTGGACCCGGTTGCCGACTACGCTGCCCTGATGCAGACGCTGTTCGACTTTGACGCGATCCGCGCCCTGTTCGCCTCCGGCTTTCGGATGCGGTTCGACGCCATGCATGCTGTCACTGGCCCATACGCGCACGCGATCTTGGAACAATCGCTCGGTGCACCAGCAGGCACGGTGGTCAACGGCACGCCCAGCCCCGATTTCGGCGGCGGGCATCCTGACCCGAATCCGATCTGGGCGCACGAACTTTTCGCCGCGATGATGGCCGACGATGCACCTGACTTTGGTGCTGCCAGCGACGGCGACGGCGACCGCAACATGATCATGGGGCGCGGCATCTACGTCACACCTTCGGATTCGCTGGCGCTGCTGGCGGCCAAGGCGCATCTGGCACCGGGATATGCCGGGGGGCTGAAGGGCGTCGCACGCTCGATGCCGACCTCGGGTGCCGTCGACCGGGTTGCGGCGGCGTTGGGGATCGCTTGCTATGAAACGCCGACCGGCTGGAAATTCTTCGGCAACCTGCTCGATGCCGGCAAAGCAACCCTGTGTGGCGAAGAAAGCGCCGGCACCGGGTCGGACCACGTGCGCGAAAAGGACGGATTGTGGGCGGTACTTCTTTGGCTGAATATTCTTGCGGTTTCAAAGGAGTCCGTTGCAAACCTCATGTCAGCGCATTGGGCGGAATACGGCCGTAACTACTATTCCAGGCACGATTACGAGGATATCGAGACCGACAAGGCCAACGCGCTGGTAGCTGACCTGCGGGTCAAACTGCGCGACCTGCCGGACCAGAAATTCGGCCCTCTGACCGTCGAAACTGCCGACGAATTCGCCTATGACGACCCGGTCGACGGGTCGCGGTCGGAACAGCAGGGTTTGCGTATCGGCTTTGCGGGGGGCAGTCGGGCCGTGTTTCGCCTGTCAGGCACAGGCACCGTCGGGGCGACGCTGCGGGTCTATTTAGAGCACGTCGAAACTGACCGCACGAAACTGCACCGCGACGCGCAAGAGGCGTTGAACCCGGTCATTGCCGCTGCCGACGCCATCGCCGGGATCAAGGCGCATACTGGCCGCGACAAGCCCGACGTGATCACTTGAGGATTGTCAGGCGGACTGGCGCACACCCCTCAAGTGTCCCGTCGATGACATCCCCAGCCTCCACTGGTCCGACCCCCGCCGGTGTCCCGGTCATGATCACGTCACCGGGTCCGAGAGTGTAAAGCCCGCCAAGATGCGTCAGAATATCGGGCACGCTCCAGACCATATCCGCCACCAGCGTATCCTGCCGCAACACCTCGTTGACCGACAACTGCATCCGCTGCGGCCCCACCGACCCGAACTCCGCCGCCGGGGTGATCGCCGCTATCACCGCGCTGTCTTCAAAATCCTTGCCGATGTCCCAAGGCCGCGCCTTGGCCTTGGCCGCGCCCTGCAAATCGCGCCGGGTCATATCGAATCCCGCCGCATAACCAAACACCGCGCCCCCTTCGCCCAACGCCACGACCAGTTCCATCTCGTGATGAAAGTCTTTGGTACCAAGGGCATAGGGAACTTTTGCACCGCTTTGGGTCAACGCGTGTGCCGACTTGGTGAAATAAAACGGTGCCTCGCGGTCCACGTCGTTACCCATCTCGGCGGCATGGGCGGCATAGTTGCGCCCAACGCAGAAAATCCGGCCCACAGGATACAAGGCTGCCCGCCCCTTTACCGACAAAACCGGCTGCGGACGCGGCGCAAACAGCATCTCTGGCATGATCTCTCCTTCACCCCGCCTCGTGCCTACCCTATATTCCTCCGGAACCCGAATGCCAGAGGCCGCAATGCCCGATGATCCCTATGCTTCCCTAGGCCTTACCAGAACGGCCAGCGCTGACGACATCAAAAAGGCGTATCGCAAGATCGCCAAGACCTCGCATCCCGACCTGAACCCCGGCGATGCCGCGGCTGAGGCGCGTTTCAAATCCGCTGCCGCCGCGTTTGATCTGCTAAAGAACCCCGAAAAACGCGCCCGCTTTGACGCAGGTGAAATCGATGCGACCGGGGCCGAAAAACAGCCCGAACGCCAGTATTACCGCGATTACGCCGAGACAGCGCAGAATCCTTACCGGCGGGGCGAGCGGTTCGACGACTTTGACGCCTCCGACATTTTTGCTGATTTCATCCGCCAGCAAGGCGGCGGCCAGCGTAGCGGCGGACCGGACTTTTCGGCACGCGGGCAGGACGCCCGCTATGCGCTCGACGTGCCGTTCCTTGACGCCGCCAACGGCGGCGCCAAGCGTATCACCCTGCCCGACGGCAGCAACCTGGATGTAAAAATCCCCCGCGGGATAGCCGACGGTCAAACGATCCGCCTGCGCGGCAAGGGCGGCGCCGGTTTCGGCGGCGGCCCGTCGGGCGACGCGCTGATCACCGTGACCATTCAACCGCATCCGCATTTCCGCCGCGATGGCAACGACATGATCCTGACCCTGCCGATCACGCTGGACGAGGCGATTTTGTGTGGCAAGGTCACGGCCCCAACGTTTGATGGCAAGGTCGCGCTGACCTTCCCCAAAGGCGCCAGCAACGGCCAGAC
>JBBKXP010000246.1:0-3716 GCA_037969545.1 Paracoccaceae bacterium
CCCCTACGGCCCACGGAAAATGGCGAGCGTCTTAGATTCTTTGATGACTGACACACTGGGGATCGACAGCTACCTGGCGCAGGGCGGCGACTGGGGCGGCGCGATCTGCTCATGGCTAGGCTATGATCATGCACCAGCATGCTCCGCAATTCACATCAATGTCTTGACGATGCGCCATCCCGATGGGCCGCAAACGCCCGACGAGGTGGCTTGGGACGCACAGTTCGACCGCGACCAGATCATGCAGAACGGATATCGCACCCAGCAGGCGACCCGTCCGCAGACGCTCAGCTATGCGATGACGGACAGCCCCGTGGGCATTGCGGCTTGGCTGGTGGAAAAGTTCCATGACTGGTCGGATGTGCCGGTGGGAGGCATTGAAAACGCTCATTCAAAGGATGACCTGCTGACCAATATCATGATCTATATCACCACGCGGACATTCAATTCCGCATCCTGGATCTATTATGGTCGGCGCGAAGAAGGCGGGCGCATTCTCTCTCAAGAAGGGGATCGTGTCGAAGTACCGACCGGCTGTGCCGTCTTCCCAAAGGAGATGCTGCGCTGGCCGCCGCGATCCTATGCCGAGCGCATTTACAACATCCAGCATTGGACGGAAATGCCATGCGGCGGTCACTTCGCAGCGATGGAAGAACCCGAAATGCTGCTCAACGACATTCGCAAATTCGCGCGCAGTCTGCGCAAATAAGACAACGGAGCCACCCGATGACCCTGACACATGCCGATTTCCAAGCCATCGCAGCCAGGCTGACCCCGAGCGGGCAGGCCTATATCGACGGCAAATTTTGCGATGCCGCCGATGGCGACAAGTTTAACACGATCAACCCGGCTACAGGGCAGGTTCTGGTCGATGTCGCGCATTGCAAATCGGCCGATGTCGACCGTGCCGTTGCCGCCGCCCGCCGCGTTTTCAACGCTGGCACCTGGTCGCGCGCCGAGCCGGAGCACCGCAAGGAGGTGCTGCTGAAAGTCGCCGCCCTTGTGCGCGAACACACCAATGAGCTGGCGGTTCTCGAAAGCCTCGATACCGGCAAGACCATCACCGACTGCCTGCATGAGGTCGGCACCGAAGTGCCGAAGTTTTTCCAGTGGTATGCCGAACTCGCAGACAAGACCTTTGGCAAGATCGCACCTACCGGACCCGGTGCAATGGCCCTCATCACCTATGAGCCTGCAGGAATTGCAGGCGCGGTCCTGCCTTGGAACTTCCCGCTTGTCATGGCGGCATGGAAGATCGCGCCGTCCCTTGCGGTCGGATGTTCCGCAGTTGTCAAACCGGCCGAACAGACCCCCCTGACCACCATCCGTCTGGCACAGCTTATGGAAGAGGCCGGCGTTCCCGCGGGCGTTATCAATATCATTCCCGGCTATGGCAATACGGCGGGTCAGGCCATCGGACTGCACAATGACATCGACACCCTGTCATTTACCGGTTCGACCGAAGTAGGCCGGAAGTTCATGCGGTATTCCGGCGACAGCAACCTGAAAGGCGTCGGTCTGGAGATGGGGGGCAAGAGCCCCTTCATCGTTCTGGATGACGCGCCCATCAATGACGACCTGATCGAACACGCCGCCATGTCCGCCTTTTGGAACGGCGGGCAGAACTGCTCGGCCAATATGCGCCAACTTATCGCGGCGCCTCTGGTCGAAGAATTCACCGCCCGCGTCTGTGAAAGGGTCAAAGCCTTCCGACTTGGTGATCCGCTGGACCCGTCAACCGATATCGGCTCGATGATCACCAAGGATCACAAGACCATGGTGATGGACTATATCCAGAGCGGTATGGACCAGGGCGCGCGCAAAATCATGGGTGGCAACAGCGACCTGCCGGGCTTTTTCATCGAACCAACCGTGTTTGAAGCTGTCACACCCGACATGAAAATCGCACGCGAGGAAATCTTTGGCCCGGTCCTTGGGATTATGCCGGTCGGTTCGGATGCCGAAGCGCTCGCGATTGCCAGCGATACCGAATACGGCCTGCACGCGACCGTCTTTACCCGCGATATCGATCGCGCGCTTCACATGGCGCGTTCGCTGCCTTGCGGAACTGTGTCGGTCAACGGCTTTTCCGAAGGCGATATCAAAACACCGTTCGGCGGCTACAAAATGTCAGGTTCGCTAACCCGAGACAACGGCACCGAAGCTTTGGCGCAATATATGCAAACCAAGACGATCTGGATCGCCACCTAGTCGGGGCCTGTTTCCAAGATTGTCCTGACCAATTATTGGGCTGCCTCACAGATCGGGGTGGCCCAGTTTCTCATTTTGAACCATGCGCCTTCAGCCTTTGGAAAACGCACACCCGACAAAGGTTTTGCCAATGCAGCCCGGTACTCCTGCCCTTGATATTCTGCGGCGGCTTGGCGCCTTCACGCGCGCGAATGGCCAGGGGTTTCTCGTGTCCCTTGTCGTCGCCACCGCCGCCCAGTTTCTGTCAGAGCATTACGGCGCGCCCGCCATGCTCATGGCGTTGTTGCTAGGGATGGCTTTCAACTTTCTGGGCGAGGACGGGCCCTGCAAAGCCGGGGTCGCATTCACTTCTCGCACGGTTCTGCGCCTTGGCGTGGCGTTGATGGGCGCCCGGGTCAGTCTCGACCTTATGGTTGGGCTCGGATTTAGGCTGATCGCGCTCGTTGTCGCTGGGGTAATCGTGACCATTTTCTTCGGTCTCCTCGGCGCACGGCTTCTGAACCGCGGTTGGCGCTTTGGGCTGCTGACGGGTGGGTCAGTGGCGATTTGCGGAGCTTCCGCCGCAATGGCAATCTCGGCAGTTCTACCCAAAAACGAACATTCCGACCGCAACCTGATCTTTACCGTATTGTCCGTCACGGTTCTGTCAACGATCGCGATGATCGTCTACCCGATCCTTTCCGAGCTCTTCGCATTCAGCCCCGAGGTGTCGGGCGTGTTCTTTGGCGGAACCATTCACGACGTGGCACAAGTGGTAGGCGCTGGCTTTTCTGTTTCGGACCAAACCGGCGAGGTCGCCACTCTGGTCAAGCTCATCCGTGTGGCCATGTTGGCACCGATTGTGCTGGTCATTTCCGTTCTGGTCCGCCGCAATGCTGCGTCGCGGGAAAGTGACACGACACGCCCGCCAATCCTGCCCCTGTTTGTCATCGGTTTTTTGATCTTCGCGGCGATGAATTCGGTGGGCCTGATCCCGGCAACTGTCGTGAATGCCATGTCCGGCCTGTCCCGCTGGGCTCTTTTGGTTTCGATTGCCGCTGTGGGCATGAAAACCTCACTCAAGCGCATCTTTGATGTAGGCGGCCAAGCCATTGTGCTGATCATCGCCGAGACCATTTTCATAGCAACATTCGTGCTGCTGGGAGTATTATTGATCTGATTGATATCGATTATTTGGTTAAGGACGATCCAGAGTTTTCCGGCGTCGCTCGCCTTGCTCGGTCTAGGTCTGAAAGCGCGTGGGATAAGGGCGAGTGCTCCAGAAATCCGCCTTCGAGCGGCAGTTTGCTGCACAATCGGCTTGTTCACCGTAGAATCTCTCATAAGCACGATCAAAATTGGGCTATCTGTTTGCAATTCCAATTCCTCGGTCAAACGCACTTGAAACCTGCATTCGTACTCAACTCACTGCATTGCTGCTGTTCGGTTTCTTCGCAGCATCGAGCAAAGTGGGCTCTTGGCGGTCATTCGCAGCGGTGCGAAGGTACGGGGTGCAGCTGTGATAT
>JBBKXP010000247.1:0-2801 GCA_037969545.1 Paracoccaceae bacterium
ACATGGTTAGGTTTGGTCACGTTTTTGACCGCAGCGACGAAGCTGACATTCTTTGCTTTTTTTTCGACCCACGATTGCGCGGCTTCGGTGTGGAGCTAAGGTAAATTGGGCGGAAACCGGACTTTCGCTGCGCCCTGCGCCAAGGTCTGCTGTGCGGACGAAGCGGGCATTCGGTATGGTTGCTCGAACGTCAGCAATCGCGACGGTGGGTTATTGATGTGTTGTGTCCTTTTGTCGTCTACCCCCGCATATGCCGGACGATCTTCGGATCGACGCTGGCAGCGGCGAGCAACCCGCCCCAAATCGCACCGGGAATACCGGGGCTCGCAACGTCCTGACCGGCGAGGAACAGGCCCGGCACCGGCGTTTTTGCCTGAAGCGCTCCGCTCATCACGCGCTTGGGCGTGACGTCCAGCCCGTAGAATGCGCCCCGGTGATGCCCCGTGATGGCCGTGGTCGTAAGCGGCGTCGAGAGATTGCGAAACACGACGAGCTTAGCCAATTCCGGGAAGTAGGCCTCGAACTGCGCAAACATCACGTCCTCGACCCGGGTCTTGAACGACCGGTAGTCATCGCCACGTGTGCCCGGGTCCATGTCGGCCCATTTTTCCACGGTCGACCAGTCGGTCCAGGCCACCATCTCGCCGGCGTGTTTCCGCGAAGGTCCGGGGTCATGGCTGGAGTCCTTTATCGAGGCGAAAGAGACGAATATGCCGGGCGGTGGGCTATCCGGCACATCCGTCCAGACGGCGTCGACCTCGCCTGTCGGAAATATCCAGTGGTTCGAGCGGGTCGCTCCGGCATTCTCGACATCGCCCTGAAAGCCCATGAACAGGCTGAAATGCGCAACCGACGGCGCGAGAGACCGGATCTCGTCGATCCAGTCCTGATGTCCGAAATTGACGGGAAGTAGATGGTTCACGGTCTCGCGCGCCCCGATATCCGAGATAACCACATTGGCGCGGAATTCCGATCCATCCGCCGTCCGCACACCGACGACCCGGTCGTTCTCGAACAAAATCGCTTCAACTCTGGCGTCTGCCTTTGCTTCGCCCCCGCCGGCCGTGATCGTGGGCAGGATATGTTCGGCCAAGGCCGCACCGCCGCCCACCGGATACCAGGCCCCACTTTCCAAGTAAGCCGCGGAAATCAGGGCATGCATCGCGAAACTCGCCTTGCTGGGCCTGCCGCCATGGTCGAACCATTGCGCGGCGAAGGCGGCGGCCAGTTCGGGGTTGTCGGTAATATCGTCGATCACCTCCTGCGTCGTCCGTTTGCACCAACGTTCGATGGCGCGGCCATTCCACCATTGCAACGCGGTGCCAAGAAGCTCTGGCATCGCGCGTGTCGGGAAAATGGTTTGCATCGCCTCTCGGCCTTCCCTAAGCGCTGCGGTCCAGGCTTCGATGGCCTTCGCTTCATCGGGGAACCGGTCCTTGAAATCGCGCTCTTGCGCTTCGAAGGGGCGGGACAATGCGAGAGTGGCCGCGTCGCCGATATGAAGGTTGTCATAGACGGCCCCCATCGGTGTGAATTCTATTGGTGTGTCCGACAGCCAATCCAACAGGTCTCGCACGGGATCGCCCGGGGCGATACCGCTGAGGTAATGGATGCCCGCATCCCAGGTGAAACCCTCGAGCGTGAAGCTATGGGTCAGGCCGCCGAGGGTCTGGTATTGCTCTAGCAGGAGCACCTTGTGCCCGACTTTCGACAGCGCCGCGGCAGCCGCCATGCCGCCAATGCCCGAGCCGATGACGATGGCGTCCCAGTCGGTCTTGTCAGCGTCAGCCATTTTGGACCTCCTTTGCATCGCCCGGCACGATGTCCCAAACCTCTACGACCCGCCCGTCCACGAAGCGCCAGACGACCACGACGTCCACGGCGACGGAGCGGTCCTCGAAGGTCAGCGTGTTTCGTGACTGCACGACAACCAGCTCGTCCCCGACGGGTGTGACCGACATGGGATTAATTTTGAACGTCCCGCCGGACTTCTGTCCGATGGCTTCGAAAAATGAGCGGACGCCGTCCAATCCGACATAATCCCCTTGCAGATCAGGGAGGTTGGGATTGGCGTAGTGCCAGACGACATCTTCGGCGATCAGGTCCTGCGATGCCGCAAGATTGCGTAGATCAAGACGCTTCAATATCGCGACGTTTGAATGTTCTTCGGTCATATCTGTTCCTTCGCGTTGTGCCGGAGGAGCTGGCAAATTTATTGCGGGCATGAGCAACACAAGAACACGTGGCCGTGATACGCGCCTTGATCGGTGTCAATCGGAGGTTAGCGCCACACCTGCGATGTGCCGGGCTGGATCAGCAGCCGTTCAGGGATTGAGGCAGACGGCGTGATCGCTATAACTGAGGGGGTTACTTTCGGTCAGTCGCATTATGACCACAACAACGGCTGCGCCCTGATTGCGCTCGCCCAGGAACGGGCGCGACAGCCCTCAGGCGACAAAATGCTGCCCTTGGCAAAACCTCGTTTGACTACGTCACTTCGTTGCCATGAAATCAATAGCTGTCATTCATGTTCACTGCAGCATTGGTCAAGGTGGGCTCAGAGCCGCCGTTCGCTGCGGCATGCGCCAATGTCTGCGATGCGGGAAAAGTGTGACTTCGCTGCAACTGCACATATGGCAGCTATACCGCGCATTGCGGACTTTCATTCTGGATTGCACACAAATCGCACACACAATTTGGCTAAGACCGTGTTGAGCCGAGACTGTCCGTCCAATCCTCCAAAAGGCATACAGGCAAATCGACCGTGCCTTGCGTTCTGTTTTTCCTCGAACACTTTAAAC
>JBBKXP010000248.1:0-2646 GCA_037969545.1 Paracoccaceae bacterium
GCACTGGAGCAGGTGAAGGCGGCGATGGGTCTCTGATCCCAGCCGCAAAGAATGAAACAAGGGCTGCGTCAGGTGATGACGCGGCCCTTTTTCTTAGTCCAGATGTCAGATACCTTCGCCGACAAATGCCTTTTCGATCACGAATTCGCCCGGCTCCGAATTCGCCCCTTCGTGCAGCCCCGCCTTTTCCAGAAGCACTTTGAGGTCAAAGTTGAAGGCGAGTGAGCCGCAAACCATGACCCGGTCGGTCGCAGGGTTCAGTTGCGGCACGCCCAGATCTGAAAACAATGCACCCGTCTCGATCAGGGTCGTGATCCGGCCCATCCTGGGTGACGTTTCGCGGGTGGTCGTCGGGTAGTACTTGAGCTTTTTCAAGTTCTCGGCGCCGATCAGTTCCGCCAACAGCGCGTCGCCACGGATGGAGTCAATCAGGTCGCGCCCATATGTCAGTTCTGCCACTTCGCGGCAGGTGTGGGTGACGATGACCTCGTCGTAATCCACGTAGGTCTGCGGATCGCGCAACAGACTGGCAAAGGGGGCAAATCCGGTGCCGGTCGCAAAGAAATACAGGCGTTTGCCGGGCAAAAGGGCGTCGTGCACCAGCGTGCCAACGGGTTTCGGGCGCAGAATGATCTGATCGCCGGGCTGGATGTGCTGCAAGCGGCTGGTCAACGGACCGTCCGGCACCTTGATCGAATAGAACTCCAATTCATCGTCCCAGGCCGGTGAGGCGATGGAATAGGCCCGCAGCAAGGGCCGCCCATTGTCGCCCATCAGGCCGATCATGACGAATTCGCCCGACCGGAACCGCAACGACGGCGGCCGTGTCACCCGAAATGAAAACAGGCGGTCGGTGTAATGCGTTACCGCCGTCACCGTCTGGCAATCGGGCAGGGTGGGCACTTTGGCGGCGCTGGTTTGGGTCACAGGGCGTTGCTCGGTCATGGTTTACTGGCGGCATAGGGCCGCCCTCCGTTTAGTCGCTGATCGGTGGGATGAAAAGTCTGGCTTAGCCGCGCAGGCGGGATTGATAGTCATTCGCCCGCCAGTTGGCGCGGGCCAGCCACTGGGCTTGGGGCTGGCGGGCGGCCAGATCAGCACCGATCTCGACCTCGTCAAAACCGCTGCGGCGGGCCATCGCATACTGGTCGGCAATCACATGGCCGCGGGCGCGCAATCGCCCCTTGTAGCCCAGAGCGCGCAATTGGGCGGCAATGGTAAAGCCCCGCCCGTCTGCAAAATTCGGGAAATCGACGCGGATCATGGCGAAACGCTCGAAGCCGTCGCGCAACACGTTCGGGTCAAAGTCAGACGGAAGATCAAGTGCCAGTCCGCCGCAGTCATTTGCTTGCAGGCCGTCGAAGGCATGAAACGCCCCGGTCCAGTCGATCGGCCCAAAGCCGCTATCGGTCACTATCACAGTCATGTCGGTACTTTCAGGCAGCAATGCCGCTGTTGCCGCGCACCAGCCTGCCGTTGACAAAATGAATGCCGCACTCGTCCTTGTCGGTGTTGCGCCAGCGCCCTGACCGGGGATCTTCGCCATCGCTGACCCGCGTCGTGCAGGGCGCACAGCCGATCGACGGATAGCCCTTGGCGACCAGAGGATGCCGGGGAAGCCGGTTTTGCGCAATGTATTCGGCGACATCGGCGGATTCCCAATGCGCCAGCGGGTTGATCTTGATGCGCAGGTTGTCTTCGTTCTCGAAAAACTCGAGCGTCGTGCGCTGCCCGCCCTGATAACGCTTGCGCCCGGTGATCCAGGCGTCGAAGGGGTCCAGCGCCTTTTGCAGCGGTTCGGTCTTGCGCAGGTTGCAGCATGCATCCGGATCGTGAAGATGCAGCAGGCCCTCGTTGTCGTGGGTGAATAGCGCGTTGCGGTCAGCCCGAATGAGGCGAACATCCTCAAGATGCAGCCGCTCGGTCAGTTCCATCTGATAGCTTAAGGTTTCGGCAAACAGCATTTCGGTGTCGATGAAGATCACCGGGGTGGTGCGGTCGATCACCGATATCAGGTGCAGCAGCACGACAGATTCGGCGCCGAATGACGATACCAGTGCCACCTTGCCGACCGCAGTGTCGCCAAGCGCACGTTCCATCACGGCGGTGGCCCCGTGATGCTTGTAGCGGGAATTCAACGCCGCGATGCGGGCGCCGATGTCAGGATCAAGCGGCATCTGCATTCTCCTTGGCTGGATAAAGCAACGATTTGAACGGCGCCGCGCCAAGCCGACGATAGGTTTGCAGAAACGTCTCGTCGGGTGCAACGCGCAGGTCGAGATAGCCCAGAACAAGGCGTTCGATTGCCGGCACGATCTCGTCTGCGGCAAAGCCCGGGCCGGCACGTTCGCCGATTTGTGCGGTTTCCGTGTGGTCGCCGCCAAGCGTGATCTGGTAGTTTTCGATGCCGGCGCGGTCGAGTCCAAGTATGCCGATATGGGCGACATGGTGATGGCCGCAGGCGTTGATGCAGCCGCTGATCTTGATCTTGAGTGGTCCGATGTCGTGTTCCAGTTTCAGGGCGTCAAAGCGCGTTGCGATTTCTTGCGCGATCGGGATGCTGCGGGCGGTGGCAAGGGCGCAGTAGTCCATGCCGGGGCAGGCGATGATGTCCGAGACAAGCCCGATATTGGCGGTGCCAAGCCC
>JBBKXP010000249.1:0-4742 GCA_037969545.1 Paracoccaceae bacterium
AACGCGCAGGGATGATCAAGCTGTTCACCGACGTCGCCATGGGGCTGTTCGGCCACCGGCAGGGCGGTGCGGCGAAGGTCTCTGTCGTGTCGTCGGGTCTGATGGGCACGATCTCGGGCTCGGGTGTCGCCAATGTCGTCACCACAGGTCAGTTCACGATCCCCCTGATGAAGAAATTCGGCTACCGTGCAGCCTTTGCGGGGGGCGTCGAATCCACCGCATCCATGGGCGGACAGCTGATGCCGCCGGTGATGGGCGCGGTCGCCTTTATCATGGCCGAGACCCTCGACGTGCCTTATATCGAGGTCGTCAAGGCGGCGCTGATCCCTGCAATCCTCTACTTCGCTTCGGCCTTCTGGATGGTCCATCTCGAGGCCGGACGGCACGGGCTGCGCGGCCTGAACAAGGCCGATCTGCCGTCACCCATTGCAGCGATCCGCGAAAACTGGATGTTGCTGGTACCCTTGGGCATGTTGATCTATCTGCTGTTCGGCGGCTATACCCCGCTTTTTGCCGGAACCATCGGGTTGGGCCTGACAGTGCTGCTGATTCTTGGTGGTTCGGCGGTTCTGAACCTGCCTCCGGGGGCGATGCGGATAGTGTTCTGGATTTGCCTCGGGTTTGTCGCGGCGGCGTTCCTGCAATTTGGGATCAACGCGCTTTTGGCGGCGATCGCCGTGCTGGTTGCCTGGTGCCTGGCAACGCGCGGCGGGCGCGAGACGCTGGCGATGTGTCGCGACAGCCTCGCCGAGGGGGCCAAGACCGCGTTGCCGGTCGGCGTGGCCTGCGCGATTGTCGGCGTGATCATCGGCACCATGACCCTGACGGGGGCGGCAAATACCTTTGGCCAGTTCATCGTCTCGGTGGGACAATCCAGCCTGTTCCTGAGTCTGCTGTTGACGATGCTGACCTGCATCCTGCTGGGTATGGGAATTCCGACGATCCCGAATTACATCATCACGTCCTCGATCGCCGGACCGGCATTGCTGGCCCTCGGCGTGCCGCTCATCGTGTCGCACATGTTCGTCTTTTATTTCGGTATCCTGGCCGATTTGACGCCGCCGGTCGCACTGGCCTGTTTCGCCGCCGCACCGATTGCCAAGGAAAGCGGCCTGAAGATATCGTTCGAGGCGATCAAGGTTGCGGCGGCAGGGTTCGTGATCCCTTTCATGGCCGTCTACACGCCGGCGCTGATGCTGCAGGCGGGCGGTCCGATGGCCGATGCGATCGGCTACTGGCCCGCCGTGATCTATATCGTCACCAAGGCAGTGATATCCATCGGCCTCTGGGGGCTCGCGGTGATCGGTTGGTGCGGGCGGCCTGTCGGCTGGCCGCTGCGTGCGCTGGCGATGGTCGCGGCCTTCACACTGATCGCGGCCTGGCCGGTCACCGACTGGATCGGCATCGGGCTTTTCGTTCTGCTGGTGGCGATCCTGACCCGGCGCAGTCGCGCAGCCCCGGCATGAATGGGTGTCTGGCAGTCGGGACCCTGATCCTGCATCTGGCATCGCCTGACTTCACGCTGTCATGGACCCACTCGGTCGAGCGGGTGACCTGGCAGGAAGACTGGCGGTTGGACAATGCGCGTCTCAGCCTCGTCGCCGCGCGGATCAAGGGATCAGGCGCGGGCATGGAGCCGGGAGAAGGCGCGATCCTGACGGACGGATGGTGGGAATGGCCGGGCGACCTCACCGTGGCCCGGCTGAGCCTTGCCGCTTCTGGCGCGACCGGGGCTGGCTGGACGTTGTGCGCCGGCGGCACCTGCCACACAATTGCCGCGAGAGCCGGCGAACCGGTCAACGTCGCATCCTGCAATGATGGCGCCCCCCAAGGCAAACGGAAGGTAACCGGGCCGATCATGGACGAGCCCGCCTTGCGCGCGGCGCGCAGATGACAAAAAAGCATCCGCCTCTGGTCGGTGGCGCTTGTCCTAGCGGTCTGCGCCGCAGCTATCGGCGGAACTGTTGCGACGCGGATCGGCCACGGCCAGATTACGGCGCAACCCGGTCTTCCGGACCACCGTCATCGCGGCTGTCTGACGGCAAAGCATCGTCACCCTTGCGGCATAGGCCAGCTTGCTCGCGCCATCCGGGTGACCCGGCCCGACTTGGACCGAGGCGCGTAACAAGACCCGGCGTCAGAAGGTCGACCGAAACCCGATCCGCATCGACACCTCGCTGCTGTCGAACCGCCCGACATTGCTGTCGACGCGGCGCGCCCCCAGAGTGACGACCGGAGCAAACCCGGCGTAACTGTAGTCGGGCAGGGCAATGTCGACCGATCCGAAAACGCTGCGGTCCTGACGGCCGCCGGGAACCGGAAAGATCACAGCATATTCCGCATAATCGGCTAGGCTGGCCCCAAGGCTGAACTGAAGTGTGGCGGGGCCAAGACGGCGCGCGGGGACATAGAACATCTGCGCCGTCATTGCGTCCGATCGCAGGTTGGGCGTGACGCTGTCGCTGGTCAGCCACGACAATTGCCCGCCCAGCAACGCGCCACCATCGCGCGTCCAGGTCGACCCCACACTTACGCCGCGGATCTGATTGGCGGCCCGCCCCGGGACCACATTGTCGCGCTGTTCGACAAAGCCGCTGAGATTCAACCGCAAGGCATCGTTCAGCGGGATTGTCGCCTCCAGGACCGGCCGCACATAGGTGAAATCACGCAGCTCACCCGACCATTTGGCCCCATACGACAGCGTCGCACCAAGCCCGGCTTGCCCGACCTTTCGCCAATGGCTCAGGCTGATCTCGGACTGCGATGCGGCAAAATCGGCATTGCTGCTGGTCGGCGCGATAGCGCGGGCCTCCGATGACATCCAGACGGCGCGATGGATCAGTTGACCGCCGACCTCGGTCAGGCTTTCCGCCGATTGGTGCAGCCGATAGCGCAACCGCAAGTCGGCGATGGCGACAACCCCGGACAGGGCCTGGGCGTCGCCGCTCAACAAGCCGACAAACGGCAATCCCTCGATGATGTTGAAGCGGCTTTCGGCACCGCCGTTGATGTTTGTCGAAGGCGAGAACGACAATTGTACCGCAATCGCCACCGGGTTTTGCGCCCGCACCAACTGATAGTCGCGGCCGGTTTGCGCCAACAGGGCCGCATCAGGGGCATGGGCGGCGGCGCGGCGCAACCAGAACTGCGACAACGTGAATCGCGATTCTTCTGCTGCCGCCAGCGCGGTAAGGCGGGCGGCCTCGAATTTTTGCAACGATGTGGTGGACAGACGCCATGCCCGCATCCCGGCCATTCGCCCCTGTGCCGGGCGACCCAGTGGCGGCTCGGCCGCCGCAAGCACAATAAGCGCCGCCCGGTCCGCCGGATCGATCTGCAACAGTGCCGCGGCGATTTCACGGGCAGCCTGAAATGCGCCGGTCTGCAGCGCCTGTCGGGCCAATGCGCGGGCCTCGTCCAGCGATAGATCGACCGGGTCAGCCCGAACCGGCTGCGACAGTCCGGCCAGCCCGATCGTCAGACAAACGAGGCAGGTTCTAAGGAGTCGGACAAGCAGCATTGCATGTCGGCAAAACAAAGATCCCGTGCTCCCAGGTGCCCGGCGATCCGTAAGGCGTCAGGAACACGACGCCCGCAACATCCGAGGCATTGCTGCCGCCAAATGTGCCGCCATACTGCCCATAGCTGACGCCGGGCGCGCCGTCCCGTTCCACAGTTCCGGCAAAGCTGCCGTCGCTGGCGACGGTGGTCACGACCAGCGCAAGATCGACCAGATCGCGGCTGGGCGGCAGGACGGTCACGCCGTCTTCCGAAATGATCTGGCGGTTGTAGATAGACCCGTTCACGACCGCGTTGGTGAAGTCGCCGACCAGTACCACATCGCCGCTGACTGCTGACGGGCTGTAGGGAAAGATCGCCGGGTTGCCGATCGGCCGCCCCGAAGTGTCGATCGTGATCACCCCGGCGTAGCTGCCCGAATAGGTCACGAGCCCGCTGGCCGGTGCGGAATAAGCCGGACCTTGGGTGTACTGTGCACCGCCGAAATACTTGTTGAACTGACCACCGTCGGCGACCGCTGTCGCGGTGACGGTCCCGCCCGGTGCGGTGCTGACAAAGGCAAGGAACCGGCGGTTGTTGGGGTCCGCCTGATATTCGAACGCCCGATAGCCGGCGACATCACGGCCGGGGGCACGGGTGTAGGGCGCATTAAAGCTCCCGGCGTCAAGCGATCGCACGTCCAGGGTCAGTGTTCCCGCGCCGGCCGCATTGTAGGAGAACGCGAACAGGTTCACCGCCAGCGACTCCGGCGTCACCCCGCCACTGCCCGGAACCGGCGTTGTCGGCGTGCCACCGCTGCCGCCAGCGCCAAACACAAACGGTTGCCCGTCGCCACAGCCGACCAGAAGGCTCAATGCACTGACGGCAAGAATACTGCGGATCATCTGAGGCTCCGGTCTGGATGAATTGACTGACCTGCAAAATCCGTGCGTCGGCGGGGAAAGTCAACGCGACACCGCCGGATTGCGTGACTTGGGGCTGAAGTGACTCCCCCGCACCACAGTCCGCAGCATATTGAGGTTCCCGCACACCGACCCCCCGGATATAGTCGTGCGCATCTCTGCCGACTCAGGTGCCGTCAGCCGCAAAAGGACCACGCCATGCCCATCACCGCCGACCAGCAGGCCGAGATCGACACCCTGCGCGCCCAATCCCGCCCGACCTTGCGAGCAGTTTCCGACGGGATGGAGGCGCATCTTTACCGCGCCCACCCGGTCCTCGAC
>JBBKXP010000250.1:0-5544 GCA_037969545.1 Paracoccaceae bacterium
AATTCCGGGTGATTTCTCGCGGTTTTGGCCGCGTCGACACCCTTTTCAAGTTCGGCTTCAGAAATGTTGATGCAGACAAGTCTGTGCAACAAGACATCATTGTTTTCCACCCAGCCAACCCAAGTAAATGAGCCAAGCTCCAGCGCGTCGCAAGTCGGAAATTTCTCAAAGTTCTGCTTGGCAATGCGCTTGCGATTTTCAAGAAACCAAACTTTTGAAGGGTTCAGAAGCCTGTCGTAGGTGTCCCTTTTGAGGCCCTCGTTATACTGTTCGCGTTCGCGTTCAGCGCGACTTTGCAGATCATTTGCCATGTCATTTCCTTTGAACCGGACTGCCCCGGCCCTGTATAGCGGCACCTCATACCGGGCGAAACCGCAATTTCATTGCTGACACGCTGGACTTCAACACGCCGGCAAGGGCATCAATGGCGAAATCGGAACGGAGATTGGTGATGGGTTTTCTGTTGCGCTGGGCTTTCGCCTTTGGCCTGCTTGCCGCGACCTACAATCCGACCGAGTGGAACTTTGTCGGTTGGGCGTCGCAGAATTATGCCGTCAACACGCCAGTCACCGCGCTGCTGTCACTGGTTCTGCTGGTCGGTTACATCATATATCTGCGCGCCACGCTGCGGTCCATCGGGGCCTTCGGGATGCTGCTGATTCTGGCGCTGGTGGCGACGATCCTCTGGGTGCTTTACGATCAGGGGCTGGTCGATCTGAAAGACCCGACCGTCAACACGTGGATCGCCCTGACGACCCTGTCGGTGGTTCTGGCGATCGGGCTCAATTGGTCGATTGTCCGTCGCCGTCTTTCCGGGCAGGCCGATGTGGACGATGTTGACGAATGACCCCGCTGGAATTGCCAAAGGGGCTTGGCCGCCCCGCCGAACATGCCCTGGCGGCGGCAGGGATCAGCGATCTGACCGATCTGACCCAGCATCGCCGGTCGGAAATTGCAGGGCTTCACGGGGTCGGGCCGAAGGCGCTGGGGATCCTGACAATGGCGCTGGCCGCGCATGGACTGTCGTTTCGCGCGACGCCCTGACCAATCAGGGGTTGCAGCAGGCTCGCGCAGCTTCTAAATAGCAGCGCAACCCGCCAGAAAGCCGCCCGTCCATGGAAAACGTCGTTCTTGTCATTCACCTGCTTCTTGCTCTGACGCTGATCGGCATCGTGCTGATGCAGCGCTCGGAAGGTGGCGGTCTGGGGATGGGCAGCGGCGGCGGCGGCGCAATGTCGGCGCGGTCGGCTGCCACGGCGATGGGCAAGGCGACGTGGATTTTGGCGGCAGCGTTCATCTGCACCTCGCTTGCGCTGACCATCATATCGGCGCAGAAATCGGCCGGATCGTCGGTGCTCGACCGGCTCGCGGACCAGCCCGCCCCGGTCACCGAAACCACACCCGACCTCGGGAGCGACCTGCTGCCACCTTCGGCGACCGACGCACCACTGGTCCCGTCGGGGCAATAGCCACAACCGCTGGCCTGTCCGCCTTGGATGTCAACATGATGTTGCGTCAGATGTTGCCACGCCATGCAGAATCCGCCTATACTCAAATCCCGTGATGATGCGTCCCTTTCGGGCCGTGACAACGCCGAATTCAGACCACACACGGGGGATGCCAGCCGATGGCGCGTTACATTTTCATAACCGGCGGCGTTGTGTCCTCGCTTGGCAAGGGGTTGGCCTCGGCCGCACTTGGGGCGTTGTTGCAGGCACGGGGGTTTTCCGTGCGTTTGCGCAAGCTTGACCCCTATCTGAATGTCGATCCCGGCACGATGTCGCCCTTTGAACATGGCGAGGTTTTCGTCACCGATGATGGTGCCGAAACCGATTTGGATCTTGGTCACTACGAGCGATTCACCGGCGTTGCCGCGCGGCAAACCGATTCCGTTTCGTCGGGCCGGATTTATTCGACCGTGTTGGAAAAAGAACGTCGCGGCGACTATCTTGGCAAGACGATTCAGGTCATTCCTCATGTGACCAACGAGATCAAGGATTTCCTGAAAATCGGCGCGGACGAGGTCGATTTCATGCTCTGCGAAATCGGTGGCACCGTCGGCGATATCGAGGGCCTGCCGTTCTTCGAAGCGATCCGCCAGTTTTCGCATGACCGCCCGCGCGGCCAGTGCATTTTCATGCATCTTACCTTGCTGCCCTATCTGGCGGCCTCGGGTGAGCTGAAAACCAAACCGACCCAGCACAGCGTCAAGGAACTGCAATCCATCGGCATCGCGCCGGATATTCTGGTCTGCCGGTCCGAACATCCAATTCCCGAGAAAGAACGCGAGAAGATCGCGTTGTTCTGCAATGTCAGGAAAGAGGCGGTCGTCGCTGCCTACGAACTGACAACCATTTATGACGCGCCGCTTGCCTATCACGAACAGGGGCTGGATCAGGCGGTTCTGGACGCCTTCAACATCTCGCCGGCGCCCAGGCCGGATCTGCATGTTTGGCGCGATGTGTCCGACCGCATCCACAACCCCGAAGGCGAGGTCAAGATCGCGATTGTCGGCAAGTATACCCAGCTTGAGGATGCCTATAAGTCGATTGCCGAGGCGCTGACGCATGGCGGTATGGCGAACCGCGTCAAGGTCAAGATCGAATGGGTCGATGCGGAGTTGTTCGAGCGCGAGGATGCGGCACCGCATCTGGAGGATTTTGATGCAATTCTGGTGCCTGGCGGCTTTGGCGAGCGCGGGACCGAAGGCAAGATCAAGGCCGCCGAATTTGCCCGGACCCACAACACCCCCTATCTGGGTATCTGTCTGGGCATGCAGATGGCGGTGATCGAGGCGGCCCGCAATGTTGCCGGTGTCAGTGCCGCGGGATCCGAGGAGTTTGATCACGAAGCCGGGAAAAAGCGATTTGAACCGGTGGTTTATCATCTCAAGGAATGGGTGCAGGGCAACCATGTGGTGGCCCGCAAAACGGATGACGACAAGGGCGGCACAATGCGGCTGGGTGCCTATTCGGCGACGCTGACACCGGGGTCCAAGGTGGCGAGCGTCTATGGCACGACGACAATCGAAGAACGGCATCGGCACCGCTATGAGGTCGACATCAAATATCGCAAGCAGCTTGAGGACGTGGGCCTGTGCTTTTCAGGCATGTCGCCCGATGGCCGCTTGCCCGAAATCGTCGAATGGCGGGATCATCCGTGGTTTATCGGCGTGCAGTTTCACCCCGAGTTGAAAAGCAAACCCTTTGCGCCGCATCCACTTTTCGCAGATTTCGTGCGGGCGGCGGTCGAAACCTCGCGGCTTGTCTGAGCGACCGTCCGATTGTCGTCGCAACCGCTGTCGTCGAAAGGCGCCGCCATGCTGTCCTATCAACATGCCTATCACGCCGGCAATCTGGCGGATGTCCACAAGCACAGCCTGTTGGCGTGGATGCTGGCCTATCTGACGTCCAAGCCGAAACCGCTGACCTACATCGAGTCGCATGCAGGGCGGGGCCTGTATCACCTTGACGGCGCCGAGGCCGCCAGAACCGGCGAGGCGGCGATGGGGATTGCAAAAGTGGCGGATTGGTTCGCGCCCGACCATCCCTATGCCCGGATTCTGGCGCAGACCTGCGCCGCCCACGGACCGGCGTCCTATCCGGGGTCGCCATTGCTGGCGGCGCTGTCGCTGCGCCGCGACGATCCGCTGCATCTGGCGGAACTGCACCCGCAGGAATTTGCAGCACTTTCCGCCTTGATGGCCGCCTATCCCGCGCACTGCAATAAATCCGACGGGGCGGTCATGGCGCTGGCGATATGCCCACCGACACCGCGCCGGGGGGTGCTGCTGGTCGATCCGTCGTATGAGGTCAAGACGGACTATCAGGCGATCCCGGTGCTGCTGCGCAGGGTCGCGAAAAAATGGTCCGTCGGCACCCTGATCCTGTGGTATCCGCTACTGGTCGGGTCGCCGCACCGGCCAATGCTGCGGGCGCTGGCCGAGGCTCTGCCCGAAGGTGTGCGCCACGAAGTCGGGTTTCCTGCGGCGCGTCCGGGCCACAGGATGATCGGATCGGGCCTGTTCGTGGTCAACCCACCTTACGGTTTTTCAGACGAGGCCATGCGCCTGACCCGGCTATTCGCGCGACTGGCCCCGCAGCCTTAGGTCGGTCCGCAGTCCGGAATGCGTTTCCTGAATGAACGCAGCCTCGGGGCGACCTGCCCCTCACGCTTTTCAAGATACCGTCACCCGGCATGCGAGCGCCAATGCGCTGACTGGTCGCTGTCTGCTGGGGTATTCCCAGTTTGGGGCAATCGGCGCGCGCGCGATCGTGATTTTTTCGGACAATGATCAGGCCGCGCTTTGGCTTGACCTGCGCGGGGGCGAGGCTGACGGCCCCCGCATCACGACGTTTGGACGTGACGGACTTGTGATTGATGGGGTCATATCAGGCGCTTCGGCAGAGGCTAAATTTGGGCTGATCCATCAGGACAAAGCCAGCGATATCGCAGCACATATGAGAGCCAATGACGATCCCGAGGTATCGCTCTCGCGGCGGTTGCGTTTGAAGACGACGGCACGCGCGGCTGAACCGACGTTGGATGGCGTTTTCAGGACAGACCGACCGCATCACGGCCCCCGAGCATCGGGCGATGCAAAGACAGGACCAGCCATGCAATCCTATCGCGCCGGTGTCGCACTTGTCCTGTTGGCCGGCGTGCTGTGGTCGCTGACCGGATTGGCGCTGCGTTTGATCCCCGAGGTCGGCACCTGGCAAGTGCTGTTCTACCGATCGTTGGGTATGGTTCCGGTTCTGGCGGCCTTTGTGCATGTCCGTTCGAACGGCCAACTTTTGGTGCGGATCAGCGCGGTAGGCCGGTCTGGCATCGTCGGCGGTGCCGGGCTTGTACTCGCATTTTCCGGGGCGATCTACGCGTTTCAGACAACGACGGTGGCCAATGCGGTATTTTTGTTTGCCGCCTCGCCGTTCTTTACCGCCTTGCTGGCGTGGCTTGTGATCGGCGAACCTGTGCGCCGTGCCACATGGTTGGCGATGGCCGTCGCCGGGGCAGGCATGGCGCTTATGGTGCGCGAAGGGTTGGCCGCCGGGGCGCTGGCGGGCAATTCGGCGGCGCTGGCTTCGGCATTTGGGTTCGCGGTGTTTTCGGTGATGCTGCGGCGGGGGCGGTCGGGCGACATGGTGCCGGCGGTTATCCTTGGCGGGCTGTTCGCGCTGTTTGTCGGTGGCGTTGCTGCGGTTGTTTCGGGTCAGGGCCTGTCCATTTCGCCTTTTGCGGCGACAGTCGCGATCATGATGGGGGCGGCGTCGCTGGCGTTTGGGATGGTTTGCTATACCGTTGGCAGCCGGGTCGTCGCGGCGACCGATCTGGTCCTGCTCAGCATGGTCGAGGTGCTGCTGGCGCCCGTCTGGGTCTGGCTGGTGTTCGGCGAAACCGCCAGTCCCGGCATGTTTCTGGGCGGCGCAGTGGTGCTTGCGGCGATCCTTGGCAACGCGATGAGCGGGGCGCGGCGACGGCCGGCGATCCACATGCCGGTGCCAGGACCGACCCGGACTGATCCCTGACCCCCTTTTCCACGGC
>JBBKXP010000251.1:0-3882 GCA_037969545.1 Paracoccaceae bacterium
AATTCGGGTGCCGGTTGTCGAGGTAATCCTGCCGCCGGAACCCCAGCGCCACAGGCAGGTTCTGGACCTCGGCACAGGATCTGGCGACCTTTGCCGAGGTCCAGAACCTGCCTGTGGCGCTGGGGTTCCGGCGGCAGGATTACCTCGACAACCGGCACCCGAATTATGTCGGCGACCTGAACGTCGGGGTGAATCCGCGTCTGGCCCAAAGGGTGCGTGACGCCGATGCGCTGCTGATCGTCGGGTCGCGGTTCGGCGATATCGAAACCCAAGGCTATGCGCTGGTCGATCCCGCCGCGCCCAAGCCCGCAATCCTGCATGTCCACGCCGACCCCGACGAACTGGGCCGGGTCTATCGCCCCGATCTCTGCGTCAGTGCTGACGCGGTGTCGTTCGTGCGCGCCCTGTCAGGTCTGCCCGCCTGTGGAGCAGATTGGGGCGACTGGACCCGCGCCGCCCGCGCCGATTACGAAGGCTGGCGCACCCCAAAAGAAAGCCCCGGCGACGCCAAGCAGGAACAGATCATCGCCTGGCTGTCGGCCAACCTGCCCGAGGATGCGATCCTGACCAACGGGGCGGGCAACTACGCCGCCTGGCTGCACCGCTATTTCACCTACAAGGGATTCCGCACCCAACTGGCCCCGACATCGGGGTCAATGGGTTACGGATTTCCCGCCGCTGTGTCCGCATCCATTGAATACCCCGGTCGCACGGTAGTCTGCCTGGCCGGCGACGGCTGTTTCCAGATGACCCTGAACGAGATGTCGACAGCAGTGCAGCACGGCGCAAAACCGATTGTCGTGGTGATGAACAACGGGCGTTATGGGACGATCCGGATGCATCAGGAAAAGCAATATCCGGGGCGGGTGTCGGGCACGGCACTGGCCAACCCCGACTTTGCAGCACTGGCGCGGGCCTACGGCGGGCATGGCGAAAAGGTGGAAAAAACCGCCGACTTTGCTGCCGCATTCGGGCGGGCGCAGGCGGCGGGAATGCTGGCGGTGATCGAGGTGGTGGTTGACCCCGAGGCCCTGTCGACCTCGCAGACCTTGAGCGGGGCGAGGGCCGCAGCCTTGAGGTCTTGAGCAGCCACAGACCGACCGCATCTGCACCGTTTTCGCCACCCATCGCCGGTCAATGTTCCAGTGTTACCCCGGTCAGCCGACCATGATCCGTTCGCACATCCAGCACCGCATCGGCATCGCCATGGATCGCGTCGATGGCACTTGTGTCGGCGGGGCAACCCGCTGCCTTGATCGCCTTTGCCCAATTGCGCCCGATGGCGACATGCTCCATTTCGTGCGCTGTGAGGGCCACCAGCATCCGATCAAACACGGACCGATCCGCCGCGCCCAAGGCAGCACCGGGGCCAAGTCGTGGCAGGTTGATGGTCGCCCCGAACTGCATGTTGCAGGCCGCATCCCAGTCCCATTTCGTGCGCGTGAAGGCCCAATAACCGTCTGGCCCGGTTCGGTCCATTTCGTCCGATAACGCCGCGAGTGTGTCGGCCGTGACCAGATAGTAGTTGAATTTGACCTTGTCGCTGGTCAAGTCCGGCCCGGCGGTCAGTTCGACCGGCACCAGCAGCACGGCCAGCAGGCAAAAAACCCGCATCCTAGAATTCGACCCCGATCTGCGCCTTGATCCCGGACCGGAACGGATGCTTGACCAACTCCATCTCGGTCACAAGGTCCGCCGCCTCGATCAGGTCGGGATGCGCGTTGCGCCCGGTCAGCACGACATGGGTCATCGGCGGCTTTTCGGCCTTCAGGAACGCCACGACCTCGGCAATGTCGACATAGTCATAGCGGATCGCGATGTTGATCTCGTCCAGCAGCACCATCCGGTTGGCCGGATCGCGGATCAGCTCTTGTGCCTTGGCCCAGGCCGCCTGCGCCATTTCAGTATCGCGGGTCTTGTCCTGGGTTTCCCAGGTGAACCCCTCGCCCATCGTGTGAAACGCGCATTCGGCACTGAACTGGCGCAGGATCAGGTCACGCTCGCCCGTCGACATGCCACCCTTGATGAACTGCACCACGGCGCAGGGCAGACCATGCGCGATGCAGCGAAAGATCATCCCGAAGGCGGCCGAGGATTTGCCCTTGCCCTTGCCGGTATGGACGATGATCAGCCCTTTCTGGTCGGTCTTGGTCGCCATGATCTTGTCACGCGCGGCCTTTTTCTTGGCCATCTTGACGGCGTGGCGGTCAGTATCTTCGGTCATTGCGGTTCCTTTGGGGTAACGGCGGGCAGGGGGTGCATCCAGCCGATGCGGTCCTCGACGAAATCGTGGCCTTCGGGGGTCACGTCGTCAGGATTGTCAAGCAGAGCGGCATAAAGATGTGTTTCGTCGGGCTTTTCGAGGTTGCGGTAAAACAGCGGACTGCCGCACGTCCGGCAGAACCCGCGCGTGACGTTCGCCGACGATGCAAAGGTGGTGGCCGTGCCCGTCCACGTCAGCGCGGCATCGGGCACGCAGACGAAGGTCGTCATCGCCGACGCGGTCGCCCGCCGACAGCTTTCGCAATGACAATGCAGCACCCAAGTCGGCGCACCCTCATAGGTGAACCGCACCGCACCGCACAGGCAATGGCCATTTGGCATCTCGTCCTCCCAGCCTCGGTCTTTGACATTGCGCCCTCGGTGGGAGTGTTGCAAGTGCGGATCGCCTGACTTTGCCGGGGTCTGGCCTGTGCTATCATGTGCCATTCACCGGAGAAACCCGATGCCCTTTTACAACGACCTGCGCCCCGCCGCCGATTTCGCCAAACGCGATTATGCCCGGGTTTTTCCCGACATGACCGACGCCGAGCGGATCCGCTGCATCGACGGATTGCTGCGCCTGAAACCGGCGCTGGCCGCACAGGTTCCGGCACGGCGCACCGAGGCGAACCTGATCGTCGCCAGTTGGAACCTCAAGGAATTCGGGCATACCACCCAACGGCTGCCCGAGGCTTATTTCTACATTGCCGAAACCCTTGCCGCCTTTGATCTGATCGCGGTCCAAGAGGTGAAATCGACCCTGCGCGACCTCGATATCGTCATGCGTCTGCTGGGATCTGACTGGGAGTATCTGGTCAACGACATCACGGATGGGACGGACGGAAATTCCGAACGCTCCGCCTATATCTACAACACGCGCCGGGTGCGCCTGTCGGGCCTTGCCGGGGAAATCGCCCTTTGGGATGCGATCACCGCCGACAGCCCGCTGGGCCTGAAACAGTTGAAACGCTCGCCCTATGTCACCGGGTTCGTGGCCGGCTGGAAACGGTTCGCGATGGTCAACCTGCATCTGCACCCGAGCAGCACCGCCACCGACGTCGCCTTTCGCGGCGAAGAAGTTCGGCTGCTGTTGCGGGCGCTGGAGGCCAAGCGCAAGCAGCAACTGACCGACAATCTGATCCTGTGCGGCGACATGAATCTGTATGAGGCCAAGGATCAGGCGACGATCATGCGGCTTGCCCAAAGTGGCTACCGCGAATGTACCGGCCTTGTCGGGCAGGACACCAACGCCAGTCTGACCGAGGCCTACGACCGCCTGTTCTTTGCCGAGAATGCGTTCTTTCGGCTGGCAACGCGGGCGGACGGGTTGGAAAACGGCGGCGTGTTCAACCCCTTCGCCCATGCCTACCGCGACGCCGACAGCGCCGCCTACCGCGCCGAAATGCTGGCCGATTACACCGGGACCAGAGACCTTGCGGGCGATCCTGCGGCGCTGTTGGCCTATTACAAACACCCCTGGCGCAAGAACCAACTGTCGGATCATTTCCCGATCTGGGTGGAATTGGAGATCGACGACAGCGCGGCGTTTCTGGCGGAAAAACGCGCGGCGCTAGAATAGGCCGATCAACCACGGGGCCAGCAGGGGCGCGATCAACGCCG
>JBBKXP010000252.1:0-22752 GCA_037969545.1 Paracoccaceae bacterium
GCCGACATAGGCGCGTTCGATGTCAACATGTCGGTCCTTTTCGATTGCCATTGCCGGACTGAAACGTCGGAATGGCGGCCGCCGATGAAATTCCGGGATCTGCGCGATGGTCCCGGTATTGGCGCGGCCTGTGCCGGGGCCACATTTTTGTGACGTTCAGGCAGATCAACACACTTCCTGGCATGGGAATTTTCGCAGCATCGGATGACCCCAAGACCCTTAACGCAGTGCAAAAAGGAGTTCGATTGATGACAGTCCATATCGGTGCAAAACCGGGCGAAATTGCTGAAACTGTTCTGATCCCCGGCGATCCCTACCGCGCCAAATGGGCGGCCGAGACATTTCTGCAAGGGGCGGTTTGCGTCAATCAGGTGCGCGGGATGCTTGGGTTTAGCGGCACATGGAATGGCCACTCTGTGACTATTCAGGGGTCCGGTATGGGGATGCCGTCACTGTCAATCTACGCCAATGAACTGATCCGCGACTATGGGGCGAAAACACTGATCCGGATCGGATCCTGCGGCGGGATGCAGGATCACGTGGGCATCCGCGATGTCATTCTGGCGATGACCGCCTCGACCCTGTCGACCCCGTCGCGCGGCATCTTCCGCGAGTTGAATTTCGCGCCTTGTGCGGACTACGGGTTGTTGGCGGCTGCGGTTGCATCAGCACAAGAACTGGGCGTGAAAACCCATGTTGGCGGCATCTATTCATCGGATGTGTTTTACGATGAACGCCCGGATTTGAATGAGCAATTGGAAAGGCACGGTATTCTCGGGGTCGAGATGGAGGCCGCGGAATTGTATATTCTTGCCGCCAAATACAAGGTCCGTGCGCTAGCCGTGCTGACCGTCAGCGATCACCTGAAAACACACGAGGCCCTGCCGGCGGTGGACCGCGAGCGGTCATTCGGTGATATGGTCGAGATCGCATTGCGGGCCGCATTTGCCTAAAGCGGCGCTCGGGTCAATTTTTTGATAGCATCGCTGCGTGGTCAGCCCCCGGGCCGACCGTGGGTGCGGTCATAGGGATTGGCGGGCGGACTTGACCAACCGTGCAATTGATCCGGCGCGACGTCCCAAACCTCCATCAGCAGCGGATGGCAGTTGGCGGTGTCGGATGAATGTTGCGCCGAACAGTCGCCGCCGGGGCAGGCGCTCAAGATCGCCAGCAGGTCGATTTCGGCAAAGAGTTCGATCGCATCGCCGGGGCGCACCGGGCTGGCCTTCATGAAATACTGTCCGGTGTCGCGGGTGAAACCGGTACACATGAACACGTTCAGCACGTCGTGGATCAACGGTTCGGCCTGTGCCAGCGACATGCCGGCGTGATCGGCCAGCGCCCGGATCAGATTGGAATGGCAGCAGTGGTGGTAGTCGGTCCCGTTCAGCAATCGCCCTGTGTAGGGGTCGCACCGGGTGCCGATGACGTCGTGCACCGACCCGCCGAATGCGTCGATCCCGTACCAGTGCAGGCTGTCATGGGTCACGGTCGCCATCGGGCGCAGGGTCGGAAAACTGGACCAAAGTCGGTCGCCCGTGGTCACATGCGTGCCGTGCAAGGCCCGGGTCTTTCCGGAATAGAACCGCTCGGTCAGGTCGTGCGCATTGAACAGGTTCAGGTCGCCGACCTGCGGGCCATCGACCGAAATGATCCGCAGGAACGATCCTGCGGGAACACGGATCGCTGCAGCTTCGCGCGGCGGGGCGGTGATGGCTGCCGTTTTGCGGGCCGTGGCGCGGGCGCAGGCATAGAGCCCCATGTCGGGCTGCGGCAGGGCGTCAGTCGGGTAACAGATGACCGGGCAGATAGCGCGACGGTCTGCGGCGTCGGGGGGTACAGTCATGGGTCACTGTCAGCCTGCTGTTTCGTGCGGGCCAACCTAATCCAGATTTGGGCCGACGGCGAGGCCCCGCTTGACCAAGGCTCCAGCCCTGATCGGCGGCAGCCTGGGCCAAGTTTGGCCGATCTCGCTGCACGGTATGGTTTCCCCTACTAACGGGCGATTCAGCGAGAATGCGACAGTGATGTCGTGGTTTGAGGGGTTTGCACGCAAAATTCGCCACAGGCAGTTTAATTCATAACCCCTGATTTCATCTTTGGAGAGCATCATGCCCGGCCCGACCCATACATTGACGCGGGAAACCATTCAGAACGTCCGAATTGCCGCCTTGATTTCACCACAGGCGCGTTTGCAACATAAGTTCGACCTCAAGGGCGGCGATGGTTTTTTCGGCCCCATCGACCGCACCGACGGCACCGCCTGGTATTACAGGGGCGGATCCTGCATCGTCGATAATCCCGACATCATGGAAGCATTCGAAATCCATGGCGCCATCTATCAGAAATGGGTTGAACTTGGCGGTGTCAGGTTCGGCATTCCCACAACCGATGAAACGGTCACACCCGACGGGGTTGGGCGCTACAACCATTTCAACGGGAATTCCGCCTCGATCTACTGGACGCCGTCAACCGGTGCGCATGTGATTTACGGCGATATTCACGCCAGATGGGCCGCCCTGGGATGGGAATTATCCTATCTGGGTTACCCCACCAGCGACGAAACCGACTTTCCCGAAGGCGGGCGCGCCAACAGCTTTCAGAATGGCGGTATTTACTGGTGGCCCGATTTGGGTGCAATCGACCTGCGTGGTGTGATCGTGCATTATGCGGGGTTGCATTGTTTTGGCGAAACCGATTGGGATCAGGGGTCCGATTCTGACGAACCCTATTTCATTTTGTCGGTCAGCACCCCGCAGATGGCCGCGACGACGGTCGCCCAGACCTACGCAGATGTCGATGGCGGCGAAACCTTCCCTGATCTGCTCGAGATCTATCGCGGCCAGCCGTATGGCATCAACATCGGTGCCGTGCTGATGGAACATGACTTTGGCGACCAGAACAAATACCGCAAAGAGGTGCAGGACATCGTGATGGGCGTCCATACCGCGGGCACCATCGCGCTGGGGCTGATTCCGGTCGTCGGGCCAGCCATCGCTGCGGTTGCGGGCCCCGCGCTCGGGTCATTGATGCCGTCCATCGGCGAAGCCATCAACGATCTGTTCGACGAAGGCGACGACAGGATCGGCGGGGCCAACCTGACCATCGGTGCCCGGCAAATGGTGATCCTGGCTACCCGGACTGGCAACAGTCAGTTCAACGGGATTGGTTTCAAGGTCGAAACCAGCCTGATTTCGGGCAGCGGCGCATCCTACAAGGGCTACTTCGGCATCGTCCCGGCATGAGACGCGGCGAGCGGGTGTCAGACCACCCGCTCGACCATCAGCTTTTTGATCTGCGCAATCGCCTTGGCCGGGTTCAGGCCCTTGGGGCAAGTCTTGGTGCAGTTCATGATTGTGTGGCAGCGATACAGCTTGAAGGGATCTTCAAGGTCGTCCAGCCGTTCGCCTGTTGCCTCGTCGCGTGAATCGTTGATCCAGCGATAGGCATGCAGCAGGGCGGCGGGGCCAAGGTAGCGGTCGCCGTTCCACCAATAGGACGGGCAGGCGGTCGAACAGCAGGCGCACATGACGCATTCATAAAGCCCGTCCAGTTTCGCGCGGTCCTCGATCGACTGTTTCCACTCTTTCGCAGGGGCCGGCGTCTTGGTTTCCAGCCAGGGCATGATGCTGGCATGTTGGGCGTAAAAATGGGTCAGGTCGGGGATCAGGTCCTTGACCACGGGCATGTGCGGCAGCGGATAGATCTTGATGTCGCCCTTGACCTCGTCCAGCCCGTAGATGCAGGCCAGCGTGTTGATCCCGTCGATATTCATGGCACAGGATCCGCAGATGCCCTCGCGGCAGGACCGGCGGAACGTCAGGGTCGGATCAATCTCGTTCTTGATCTTGATCAATGCGTCCAGAACCATCGGTCCGCAGGTGTCCATATCCACGAAATAAGTGTCAACAGCGGGGTTTTTGCCATCGTCCGGATTCCAGCGGTAGACTTGCACCTTGCGCAGGTTCGTTGCCCCGGCCGGTTTCGGCCAGGTCTTGCCAACCGTGATCCGGCTGTTCTTGGGAAGGGTCAGTTCGACCATTTCGGGCCCCTTGTCAGATTGTGATGGCGGCAGTGGCGCAGGCCACGGTTTCGGGCCGCGCCAGGATTTGCGACGTCAGCGTCACGGTATCTGCCGACACACCGCCGGTCGCCGCCCGTGCCAGCGCCAGAAGTTCGGCCGCAGAGGCGTTGTTGATGATACAGTCCGACATGGCCACACCCAGCGGTCCGGGGGCCTGTTGCGTCACGATCGGAGTGACGACCGAGCGTGCTGCGGCGCGGGCGGCCTCGTCAGACATGGCTGTGGTGCCAAAGCCGGTGGTGGTGCAGGCACCAAGTGCGGCCAAAAGTGTGGCTGCGATGAATGGCGTGGTTTGCATGGTCAGTCTCCGTTGACAGGTCTTGATTTAGCGTAGGTTGACGGCGCGCACAGGGTTCTGGCCGGTTTTCTGGAAAACGCAGGCCTCGTACACGGCAATCGGATCGCGGCCGCGCACAAAATCGTCGGTGATCCCGATTGCGGCGCCGAACGTGCCGCCGGTCCGGTTGTTCACTCCCAACGTCACATTGCCGGTCGGCCCTTGGGCCGCGCGGGCACGCTGTTCGCATTGGTCGGCGGCGCGGGCCGGGTCCATCGGCTGTGGGGTGCAGGCGGCAAAAAGCGGCACGAAAAGCAAAAAGCGCATCAATATACCCGTGCCTTGGGGGCGATCCGTTTGAGGTCGATACCGCCGTCCTTTTCTGGCGTCAGCGGGTCCAGGTGGACGGGGCGGTAGGTCAGTTTCACCTTGGTCCCCTTGATCGTCGCCAAGGAGTGTTTGCGCCAGTTTTCGTCGTCCCGCTTGGGGTAATCCTCGTGCGCATGCGCCCCGCGGCTTTCTTTCCGCGCCTCGGCCCCGACGATGGTGGCCAATGCGTTGGGCATCAGGTTGGTCAGTTCCAGGGTTTCCATCAGATCGCTGTTCCAGATCAAAGACCGGTCGGTCACTTTGATATCGTCCAGTTTCGCAGCGATCGCGGTCATTTTCTTGACCCCTTCGGCCAGCGTCTTGTCGGTGCGGAATACCGCGGCATCATCCTGCATCGCCTTTTGCATCTCAAGCCGCAGATCGGCGGTCGGCACCGATCCGCTGGCGTGGCGGAACGTATCGAAACGGTCGAAACAGGCGTCGATCGACGATTGGTTCAGGTCCGGGTTGGCGCTTGCCTGGTCCACCACTTCCCCGGCGCGGATCGCTGCCGCCCGTCCGAACACGACAAGGTCGATCAGTGAATTGGACCCGAGGCGGTTCGCCCCGTGGACCGAGGCGCAGCCGGCCTCGCCCACTGCCATCAGACCCGGCACAGTGCGGTCGGGGCTTTTCGCCGTGGGGTTCAACACTTCGCCCCAATAATTCGTCGGGATGCCTCCCATGTTGTAATGCACTGTCGGCAACACCGGGATCGGTTCGCGGGTCAGGTCGACGCCGGCGAAGATGCGCGCGCTTTCCGAAATGCCGGGCAGCCGCAGCGCGAGGGTTTCAGGCGGCAGGTGATTGAGGTTCAGGTGGATGTGGTCCTTGTCCGGCCCGACGCCGCGCCCCTCGCGGATTTCCAGCGTCATGCAGCGGGAAACCACATCTCGGCTCGCCAGATCCTTGTAGGTCGGCGCGTAGCGTTCCATGAATCGCTCGCCTTCGGAGTTGGTCAGATAGCCGCCCTCGCCCCGCGCCCCTTCGGTGATCAGGCAACCCGAGCCATAAATACCGGTCGGGTGGAACTGGACGAATTCCATGTCCTGCAAGGGCAACCCCTGCCGCGCCACCATGCCACCGCCGTCGCCGGTGCAGGTGTGCGCACTTGTCGCGCTGAAATAGGCGCGGCCATAGCCGCCCGTGGCCAGCACGACCATCTTGGCGTTGAACACGTGCATTGTGCCGTCGTCAAGTTTCCACGCGATGACGCCCTGACACTGGCCGTCGTCCGACATGATCAGGTCAAGGGCGAAGTATTCTATATAGAATTCAGCCTTTTGCTTGAGCGACTGCCCATAGAGCGTGTGCAGGATCGCATGCCCGGTCCGGTCCGCGGCGGCGCAGGTGCGCTGCACCGCGGGGCCTTCGCCGAATTCAGTGGTGTGACCGCCGAACGGACGCTGGTAGATCTTGCCGTCTTCGGTACGCGAAAAGGGAACGCCGTAGTGTTCCAGTTCATAGACGGCCTTGGGCGCCTCGCGCGCGAGGTATTCCATCGCGTCGGTGTCGCCCAGCCAGTCGGACCCCTTGACGGTGTCATACATATGCCACTGCCAGTGATCGGGGCCCATGTTCGCCAGGCTGGCGGCGATACCGCCCTGCGCCGCAACGGTATGACTGCGGGTCGGGAATACCTTGGTGATGCAGGCGGTGCGCAGGCCCTGTTCGGCCAACCCAAGGGTTGCGCGCAGGCCGGCGCCCCCGGCCCCGACCACGATAGCGTCATACAGATGGGTTTCGTATTCGTAAGCAGACATTGGCGGGATTCCCTAAAGCGCGATCTTGACGACGGCGAAAACGCCGGCGGCGGCGGCGGTGTAACTGGTGCAGATCATCGCGATGATCAGCGCCTTGCGGGCAAAACCGTGGACGTAATCCTCGATCAATGCCATCACGCCGTTCTTGAAGTGGATGAAGCCGACCAGCAGGGTCAGCGCGGCGATGATCGCCGGGAACGGCCGCTGATAATAGGCGACTGTCTGTTCATAGGTGCCGCCAAGGGCCGCGCCAAAGGTGAACACGAACAGCGGCACCAGCCCGACCAACGCCACCGAACTGACCATCATGTGCCAGTGGTGCATCGTCCCCGATTTGGCCGACCCGAGGCCGACGGCGCGTTTGCGGTCTGTCAGATAATGCATGGCGACCCCCTAAAGCAGGATGACGGTGAGGATGGTCAGCACCACCGCCCCGGCGATGGCGGCAAGGCCAAGTTTTTCGCCCTGTTCGACACCGAGCATGTGTCCCGAATCCCAGATCAGGTGCCGGATACCGGCCAGTGTGTGATACCAGAGTGCGGCAACCGATCCGAACATCACCAGATCGCCGAACCAACTGGTCAGGAAACCGTTGGCGCGGGCATAAGCTTCGGGGCCGGTGGCGGCGGCGACGAACCACCAGACGATCAGCAGTGCACCGATCAGCAGGGCGTTGCCGGTGATCCGGGTAAAGATCGAGGTCACCGAGGTGATTTGCCAGCGATAGATCGTCAGGTGTGGCGAGAGCGGGCGATTGTCCCGGTTCACATCGGCCATGCGGTGTCCTTCGGTCTTGTGGCGGCACGGGCGGACCAGCACCTTTGCGCCCGTTTTGGCGCAGTTTGCCCGGTATGTCACGGGGCAGCATGCCGCATCGGGATGAAAAGTCGGGCGATTGCGGTCAAAACCGCGTAGTGTGATCACAGGTTTGCACCATGTGATCACATCGTGGCAGAGTTTCCAGCAAGGTCAGCGGCACCGTCACCTCGCGCAGCAGTTTTCGGGTCATCTCCCGAGGGTAGTCGGCATAGGTATTGGCGGTGATGGCAAAGGCCCCTGGCCCTGTGATCACAGCACGGCGATAGTAGTCGGTGAGGCCGGGCAACGAGGCTTCGATCACCAAGGCGTTGACGGTTATCCCGGAAGCAATCATGCGGGTGCGCACCGCTTCGGGCGCGATCCCTTCGTTCGAAGGCCCGTCGCCGGAAATATCGATCACCCGGCGCTTGCAATCCGCAACATCGGCAAAAGCGGAATTGGCCAGCAACATCGCCTCGCCAATCGCGGTCGAATAGTCGCGCCATGCGCGGGGCATCGTCAGGATCGTTTCGGCCAATGGGGCAATATCGGCGTAGTCGGTGATCTGCACCCAGTCGAGGCTGATTTCCTGACGTGAGGTTCCGGTCCACTGCATCAGGGCAATCCTGGCGCGGGACGCCACCAGCGCTTCTGCGACTTCGGTATTCTGCAGGCCCGCGGCCAGCCCCTCCATCTGGATTGTGTATTCACGCGGATCGACCGACCCGGATACATCGACAGCCAGCAGCAGCGCGATGTCGCAAGCGCGGGCCGGGGTGGCCAGGGCGATCAGAAAGGGCAGCAGGCGCAACATGCCGCAAGTCTAGTCGTTGCGCCGGTCAAATGAAACGGTGGCCTTTCGCGACCTAAAGCGGCATCAGCGCCCAGTAGTCCAGATCCAGCAGAACTTCGGGCAAGTAGTTTCCATCCGGGGCCCTCAGGATCGTCGACGCACCCTTGGTCGCAACCAGCTGCAACCGGATCGCACCGACACCGGGGGCGTCGGTTTCGGCCTTGTCCAGCACCTTTGACCACGCCCACACGGTGTCTCCGGCAAAACAAGGGTTGGCGTGAACGCCGCCATTCAGACCGACAATCAGTTGCGCATTGGCCAGCCCGTTGAATGACAGGGCGCGGGCCAGCGACATGACATGTCCGCCATAGATCAGCCGCCGCCCGTCGGGTCGCTGGGTCAGGTCGAAATGCACCCTGGACGTGTTTTGCCACAACCGGGTGGCCAGCAAGTGGTCGGCTTCTACGATCGTCACGCCGTCGACGTGGTCGATGATTTCGTCCACCGCATAGTCGGCCCAGCGGTGCGGTTCGCCTGCCAGCTCATAGTCGTAGCGGCTGAAATCGAGCCCCTTGGGGATCACGAGGTCGGATGCGGCGACGGCCGGGGCCAGGTCCGGCACAACTGCTTCGGACGCCCTGGCGCCGTCGCGGGTGCGCACAATGACCCAGCGCACGTAAGTCAGGACCGGAACGCGATGCTGGTTCGTCCCGGTGGTGCGCACCCAAACCACGCCGCTTTTGCCGTTCGAATTCTGTTTCAGCCCGATGACCTGGCTACTGGCGGTCAGGGTGTCGCCGGGCCAGACGCGCGCCAGCCAGCGACCTTCGCCGTAACCCAGATTGGCGACGGCGTTCAGCGACACATCGGGGACGGTCTTGCCGAAAACGGTGTGAAAGGTGATCAGGTCGTCCAGCGGGGCAGCGGGGAGGCCACAGGCGCGGGCGAATTCGTCCGAGGATTGCAGGGCGTGCCGGGCCGGATAGAGGGCGTGATAAAGGGCGCGTTCACCGCCCGACAGCGTGCGCGGGACCGCGTGTTGCAGGATCTGCCCGACGGTGTAGTCTTCAAAAAACCGGCCCGGATTGGTTTTCATGTCGATCTCCGTAAGGCGGGGTTCACCCCGGCGTGGCGTGAACGTGCCAAGGTGAACCCCCAGCCTACGCCTCGCCCAACTTCATGTCGGGCGAATACACCCCTGCGGCGTCTTTGGTAACAGCCTGACCGCAGCGCATGACGCCATTGGCGGCGTCGAACGCATAGGTCGGGTTGCCATACAGCTCCCACCCATTTGACAGGGCATCGGAAACCTTATGGCAGAACGCGGCGGTGTCGTCTTCGGTCAGAAGGCGGTAAAGTTTCATGAGATTATCCGAACGGGTTATAGCCAAGCCATGTGTGGATCGCGGTGATCACTGCAAAGACGACCGCCGTCGCGACCAGCGCGGTGATTTCCTTGCGCACCGGCCAGCCATGCTCGGGGACGAATGTCGCCTGAAGGCGGGTCAGCACGACGATTTCCGCAAGCGCCCAGACGAAAAGGCCGCCGAACAGCAGGAATGACGGCGTGTCACCATTGACCAGCAGATGCGCCACGGACCAGATCATGACGGCGGTCAGTTGCGGGTGCGGGAAGATGCGGGTGATCCTGATCTTGGCGCCGCTGGCCGCGAACAGGTAGACCGCGAACAGCATCAGCACGTTGTTGATCCCGGTCATTTCGGGGGTGCGGCCCCAATAGACCGTCCCGGCGGCACCCCGATAGCCGATCACCATCAGCACGATTGCCGCGACAGACAGAACGGCCACCAGCCCCTTGGCCTTGTCGCCCATCGCGGCGCGTTGTTCGGGCAGCAGGCGTTTGAAGAAATGTGCGGCCGACCAAAGGATCAGGCCCAGCAGAATCAGGAACATGTCGCCTCCATTTCGGCGATGGCCGCCGCGCGCGCCAAGGTCGCCTGTGCGGTGATGATATGCAAGCCTTCGACGATGCGGCCATCGACCACGGCAACCCCCTGGCCGGCACTGGCCGCATCGTCAAAGGCAGCGATCCGTCGGTGGGCGAGGTCGACATCATCGGCGGTTGGCGCAAAGGCGACATTTGCGGTAGCGATCTGCGCCGGATGGATCAGGGTCTTGCCGTCAAATCCCATCTCGCGACCCTGTAAGCATTCGCGTTCCAGACCACCGACATCGTTGAAGGCGTTATATACCCCGTCAAGAATTGGTCGCCCGAAGGCCCGCGCCGCCATCAGACAGGTCTGCAACGCCATCAGCAGCGGTTCGCGGCAGGGGGATGTGCGGCTGCCGATATCCTTGGCCAGATCGTTGGTGCCCATGACCATGCCTGCGAGGCGCGGATGGGCGGCAATCGCAGCGGCGTTCAGGATGCCGTGCGGGGTTTCCATCATTGCCCAGATCGGCAGGTCAGTCAGGGCCGCAAGCGCGTCCAGATCGGCGGGTCCGTTCACTTTTGGCAGCAGGATCGCGTCGCAGTGCGCCGGAACGATAGCCGCGACATCGTCCCGGCCCCAAAGCCCGTCAAGCGCGTTGATCCGCACGATCCGCAGTCGTGGCACATAGCCGCCTGTGGCGAGTTCAGTCGCCAACAACGTGCGGGCGGCGGGTTTTTCGTCGGGAATCACCGCGTCTTCCAGATCAAAGATCAGGGCATCGGTGGGCAGGCGACGGGCCTTGTCCAACGCCCGCGCATTTGCGCAAGGCAGATAAAGGGCGGACCGCAGCGGGCGGAGGGTCATTCTGGCTATCCAACTAATTATGTTGCGCGAAACTGAACCGAAACGAACCGAATGTTCAACGCCGAATTTGCCGCGTTGCAGCAATGGTGACGCAACGTTCGGGCGGTTAACCATATTTTCGCGCCTTCTGCGGCAGAGTTTTCCCTGCAAGCCCGCACATTCCGGGGCCAGACCGATCAGGCCGCCCCGCCCAGCCAAGGTGACGATATGACCCGTTCGATGATTGCACTTTCATTTGGTGTCGGCGCGATGCTTCTGGCCGCCGACCAAGCGTTTGCCGAAAATACCAACTGTGCGCCGCACGATGTTGTTGTCGAACGGCTGGCCGACCGATTTGGCGAGAGCCGTCAGTCGATCGGCCTTGCCAGCAACAATGCCGTGGTCGAGATATTCGCTTCGCTGGAAAGCGGCAGTTGGACCATCGCGATGACGCAGCCGGGCGGGCCGACTTGTCTGGTCGCCTCGGGTGAGGCATTTCAAGCGTTGGCCGAGGCACTGCCGAACACCGACAACCCGGCTTAAAGGGACATCCAGCCTTGCCAGATCAGCCGCAGTGATATGCTTAGGAGCGCCCAGATCACCAAACGAAAGAACAGCATTTCCGGCAAAATCCTGACCAGCTGGACGCCGGCAAATACGGCGATCACCGCAGGCACGGCCAGCACGGCGGCGATCCGCAGGTTGTCGGGACTTAGTTGGCCCAGTGCCCAATAGGGCAGCAGTTTGATGGCGTTGACATAAGCAAAGGCGATCGTTGTTGTGCCGGCAAACACCACCTTCGGCAACCGCAGCGGCAGGACATAAACCTGATAGGGCGGGCCGCCGGTGTGGCTGACGAAACTGGTGAATCCGGCGATGGTGCCCCAGAAAGCGCCGGGACCGATACGTGCCGGGCGCGGTTCACCGCTGACCTGTTTGCGCAACAAAAGGTTGGCCGCGAAGGCGCCGCCGATCGCGCCGACCAACATCGTCACCATCGGTTCGGGCACAAGATGTGCCGTCGCCCAGCCCAATCCAACGCCCAGCCTCATACCGGCGCAGACGATTCCCAGCACCCGCCGGTCAAAGGCGCCGCGATAGGCCCAGACTCCGAACATGTCCGACAGCACGTAAACCGGCAGCAGCAATCCTGCCGCCGTGATCGGCGAAATCACCAACGACAGCACCGGCACCGCCATCACTCCGATCATCGGCAGACCGCCCTTTGAAAAGCCGATGAACAGGGCCGCAGCCGTGGCCGCCAGCCAGAATGCGCTGCCTTCCAAGTTAGCTTCTCCGCCTTGCCAGACCAGGGTCGCCGACGATCTGCCCGGCTTTGCGCTGGATTAACTGAATTGATTCGTCGGTGACAGTCCCTGCCCGCGCTGTGACTGCGTGATGCTGCATCGCGGCGCACTTGCGCCTGCGACAACAACAGATTACCCAATGCCGCAAATTCACATCATCCGAGGATCATTTGATATGGCCAGACCCAAAATCGCCCTTATCGGCGCCGGACAGATTGGCGGCACGCTGGCCCATCTGGCCGCGATCAAGGAACTTGGCGACGTGGTGCTGTTCGACATCGCCGAAGGCGTGCCGCAGGGCAAAGCGCTCGATATTGCCGAGGCGGGCCCGGCGGCCAAGTTTGACGTGTCGCTGAAAGGTGCCAACGACTATGGCGATATCGCCGGAGCCGATGTCTGCATCGTCACAGCCGGGGTCGCCCGCAAGCCGGGGATGAGCCGGGACGATCTTTTGGGCATCAACCTCAAAGTGATGAAATCGGTCGGCGAAGGCATCGCGAAACATGCGCCAAAAGCCTTTGTCATCTGCATCACCAATCCGCTCGATGCGATGGTCTGGGCGTTGCGCGAATTTTCCGGTCTGCCGCACCACATGGTCTGCGGCATGGCGGGGGTGCTGGATTCGGCCCGGTTCCGGCATTTTCTGGCCGCCGAATTCGGCGTGTCGATGCGCGATGTGACCGCATTCGTGCTGGGCGGGCATGGCGACACGATGGTGCCACTGGTGCGCTATTCGACTGTGGCGGGTATCCCCCTGCCCGATCTGGTGACGATGGGCTGGACCACACAGGAAAAACTGGACGCCATCGTCCAACGCACCCGCGACGGCGGCGCCGAGATCGTCGGGCTGCTGAAAACCGGGTCGGCGTTCTATGCGCCCGCGACCAGCGCCATCGAAATGGCCGAGGCGTTCCTCAAGGACCAGAAACGCGTCCTGCCCTGCGCCGCCCATGTGACCGGGGCCTATGGCCTCGACGGATTCTATGTCGGGGTGCCGACGGTGATCGGCGCCGGCGGGATCGAGCGGGTGGTCGAGATCAAGATGGACAAAGCCGAGCAGGCGATGTTCGACAAGTCAATCGATGCGGTCAAAGGGCTGCTCAAGGCCTGTCGTGCAATCGACGGGTCGCTGGCGTAGGGGCCCTGCGAAACCACTCCAAACCATCAAAGTGCGCCCAACGCGGCGCGCTTTTTTTGTGCCAGCATCTCGCGGCTTTGGCTCTTTAGGGGATCAGCGTTGATGGGGGGTATCTTTACCGACTGATCCAGCGACCATCCATTGACTTCCATATCCTGAAAACGCCAGATCTCACGGAACCAGCCCAAGGCCGCCCATGTCATTTCACGCCGAACTCGAATCCCGCCTTGTCCGCTATGCGGCCATCGACAGCCAATCGGATGCCGACAGCGACACCGCCCCCTCGACGGCGATCCAGCACAGGCTGCTCGACCTGCTGGCGCAAGAGCTGGCCGAGATCGGCGCGGCGGACATCACCAAGACCGCCTATGGCACCGTCATCGCAACCATCCCCGGCACCACGGACGGCCCGGTCATAGGTTTTCTTGCCCATGTGGATACCGCCCCGCAATACAACGCCACTGGGGTGAAACCGCGCGTCATCCGGGGCTATAATGGCGGCGACATCAGCTATCCCGACAATCCCGACCTGACCCTGTCGCCCAGTGCCTTCCCCTATCTGGCAGACAAGCAGGGGCACGATATCATCACAGCTTCGGGCCTCACGCTGCTTGGTGCCGATGACAAGGCGGGCGTCGCGATCATCATGACCGCCGCACGGCACCTGCTGGCCAATCCGGGCATCAAACGTCCGACCCTGCGCATCGCCTTTACCCCGGACGAGGAGATCGGGCGCGGGGTGGATGCACGGCTGCCCAAGGATCTGGCCGCCGATTTCGCCTATACTTTCGACGGTGGCGCGGTGGGCGAAATCGAATACGAGAGTTTCAGCGCCGATGGCGCGGTGGTCACAATCAAAGGCGTGTCGATCCATCCGGGGCTGGCCAAGGACAAGCTGGTCAACGCGATCCATTTGGCCGCCAGGATCGTGCAGACCCTGCCACACGTTACGATGACCCCGGAAACGACAGATGATCGCGACGGATTCATCTATGCGACGGACATGGTCGGCGGATCGTCCGAGATGAAGATCAAGTTCATCATCCGCGATTTCGAACTGGACGGGTTGGCGGCCAAGGGCGCGCTGTTGCAGCAGGTCTGCGCCACGGTCGCCGCGACTGAACCACGGGCCGACATCAGCTGCACCATCACCCCGCAATATCGCAACATGCGCTATTGGCTGGAAAACGACATGACGTCGGTCGATCTGGCCAGCGACGCCGCCCGCACCCTGGGCATCACCCCCGTCAGCGTCCCGATCCGGGGCGGCACCGACGGGTCGCGGCTGACCGAGATGGGCGTGCCCTGCCCGAACCTGTTCACCGGCATGCAGAATATCCACGGCCCGCTGGAATGGGTATCGGTGCAGGACATGGGTCAGGCGACGGATTTATTGTTGACGCTTAGCCAAATGGCCGCGCCCGGATCGGAGTGACCGCAATGGGTCATTCCTTGCAGATTGCCCTGGTCGCCGCCCGAAGACCCGACCTGCTGGAACAGACGCTGGTTTCCTTTGACACGAAGGTATTCAGGAATTTTGAGGTTGGTCCGCGTCAACCTCGATCCGATCCTCGGATCTGTTGACGACGGTGTCTGACGACAACTGCGACCACACTGTCGACAGCTCCATCACCACCGACCTGTCCCTGTTGGTGCGCTCTCTGTTTCGCCAAGGTGCCGCCGAAAGACCCCGAAGTCTATCTGGCGACCCTCGGGCCTTCATCCATCGCTTGACTGAACGTCGTTCATGAACTATGTTCACGTCACTGTCAGTCATGGAGAACTACTATGAAACACCTGATTCTATCTTCGGGCCTCGCCATCGCCCTTGCCGGGCCTGCCGTTGCCCAGACCGACCTGTCGCCTCAGATCGGGGCCAACGGCATCGGGCCGACACTTGAATCGCTTGAAACGATCGCTGCGCCGACCCCATCGGACCGGTTTGCAATCGGTGGCCTGCGGTTTCTGAATGCCGTCGAACGCGCGTTGCAAACCCGGTATCGTTTCGGGATGAGCGGGGCGATGACCGAAACCCTTGGCATTCCGATCCTGCGTCTGCCGATTGATGACAACCCCACCCCTGATCCGTTCAACCCCGAGGTTGTCGAACAGATGTTCGCCGATGTGGCCCATGACCTTGATCTGGCAATTACGGCGCTCGCCGAAATCTCGGATACCGACGCCGTGGGCGTCAGCATCAACACCGCCGATCTGTGGTTCGACATCAACATGAACGCGACCCGCGACGCTGGCGAAGATCTGCTGAACGTCGCCGGCATGACGCTCAATCGGGGCATGGGCGGTACCTTTGTCCCGCCAGTGATCCGGTTCGACACCGCCGACGCTGCCTGGCTGTCGGCCTATGCGCATCTGTTGTCCGGCGTTTCCGAGGTCGTGCTGGCCTTTCACCCCGCCCCATCCATCGCCAGGGTGCAGGAATCGATTGCGCAGATTCAGGCCTTCAATTCACCCAGCGACGATCCCTATGCCTACGATATGAACAGTCTTTACGGCACCTATGCCGATCTGATCGCCATGGTGATCTTTGCGATCGAACAACAGCCTGACCCGGTACTGTCACGGTCGGCCCATGCGCATTTTCAGGCGATGATTGCCGACAACCGGGTGTTTTGGGACCGGGTCGCGCGGGAAACCGACAACGACGCCGAATGGATCCCCAACAAGAACCAGCAATCGGCCCTGCCCATCGTCTTTCCGCCAGAAACCGGCAACGCCTGGCGCCAGGTTTTGGCCGATGCCGAAGGTGTGCTGAACGGCACGCTGCTGATCCCGCACTGGCGCTTGGGCAAAAATGCTGGAATCAATCTGGCGAAACTGATGCAGGATCCGCCGCCGGTCGACATTGTCGGGTTTGCGCAAGGGCTTAGCCTGCTGCCCTACGTCGAGTCCGGTCGATTGATCAGTTTTGACAGTCTGGTGCGGTTTGAACAGTTGATGCAGGGTGATGCCGGGCTTTACATGGTTATTTTGAACTGAGAAGCCGCCTATGCAGAAATTTGTGATCACACGTTTCAGACGTGTGATCACAAATGTCGGAATTTCCCCGTTATTCCTGATTTGGCGGTTTTTTTGATGCGGTTCCTGTGCTTTGAGGGCCTGAGAGCGCCACACCAAAGGGGAACGGCCAATGAACATCCACGAATATCAGGCCAAGGCGCTGTTGCGCAGTTATGGTGCCCCGGTCAGCGACGGACGTGCGGTGCTGCGCGCCGAGGATGCCAAGTCGGCCGCGGGCGAACTTGATGGTCCGCTGTGGGTGGTCAAGGCGCAGATCCACGCCGGCGGGCGTGGCAAAGGCACATTCAAAGAGGCGGGCGCGGGCGAGGCTGGCGGCGTCCGGTTGACAAAATCTGTGGCCGAGGCGGCGCGGGAAGCCAAGAAGATGCTGGGGCGCACGCTGGTGACCAAACAGACCGGCCCGACGGGCAAGCAAGTCAACCGGATCTATATCGAGGACGGCGCGGAGATCGAGACCGAGCTGTATCTCTCCATCCTCGTCGTTCGGCAGACAAGCCGGATCAGCTTTGTCGCCTCGACCGAAGGCGGGATGGACATCGAAGAAGTGGCGCACCAGACGCCTGACAAGATCATCACCATCTCGGTCGATCCCGCCACCGGATATCAGGCGCACCACGGGCGGCGCGTCGCGTTTGGCCTTGGCCTCTCGGGGCACCAGATCAAGCAATGCGTCGGTTTGATGGGCACACTTTACCGGCTGTTCACCGAAAAAGACATGGAGATGCTCGAGATCAATCCGCTGATCGTCACCAAGAAGGGCGATCTGAAGTGTCTGGACGCCAAGATGGGCTTTGACGGCAATGCGATCTATCGCCACGCCGACATTGCCGCGCTGCGCGACGAGACCGAAGAAGACGCCAAGGAACTCGCCGCATCGAAATTCGATCTGAACTACATCGCGCTGGATGGCGAGATCGGTTGCATGGTCAATGGTGCCGGGCTGGCGATGGCGACGATGGACATCATCAAGCTTTATGGCGCGGAACCCGCCAACTTTCTGGATGTCGGCGGCGGCGCGACCAAGGAAAAGGTCACCGAGGCGTTCAAGATCATCACATCCGACCCGCAGGTCAAAGGCATCCTTGTCAACATCTTCGGCGGCATCATGCGTTGCGACGTCATCGCCGAAGGCGTGGTGGCAGCGGTGAAAGAGGTCGGGCTGAAGGTGCCGCTGGTGGTGCGGCTCGAGGGGACCAAGGTCGCCGAGGGCAAGAAGATCATCAACGAAAGCGGGCTGAACGTGATCGCGGCGGATGACCTCAAGGATGGGGCGCAGAAGATCGTGAAGGCGGTGAAGGGGTGAAGCTTTTTGGGGTCCTGTTCGCGGCCTTATGTCTGGCAGCGCTGCCCGCGATCGGCTCAGCACAGGCGCTGTCGACCGAAGCAGAGATTTTCCGGGCCGTCTGCTTGAATAACGCCCCTGCCTTCGACGAGGCCGCGGTCCGGTCCAGCGCCGGGTCGGTGACCTACAGCGGTGGTGATATCCTCGCGTCGGGCGGGGTCGAGGTCGAACCTGGTCGCCGTTGCAAGGTGGCGTTTCGGATCGCCGGCATCCCGTCGGATGCCGATGTGCAGTCGCTGGCGGTTGCGTTCGCGGGCCGCGTCGGCGGCACAGTGCAGCAGCGGCGCAGTGCGATTGGTGGCGATGTTTGGTACGAGGTGCGCGTCGGTCGCCAAAAATACGGTGTCGAGGGCGGTAGCGTCTATTCGGCCAGGTATTTCACCGTCGCCCGCAGATAAGGATCAGATTCCGCATGACACGGACATTCAGACGACTATTTGCGACGCTTTTTCTGCTGGGCCCTGTGACGGCCACCGCCGAGACCAGTCCGGTGCTGACCGCCGCCCTCAACGGCCTCACCGACACACCCCCCGCCCTCGGGTCCGCCTTTGCTGCCTGTATCGTCGGCGACGGCGATCCCGAGACGACGGCGGCGCTGTTTACCGATGCCGGATGGGTGCGGCAGGATGATGACGAGATGGGCGTGGTCGAACTGAGCGCCGACCCGGCATTTTACGTCACGCTCTACGACGCCGGGCGCATTTGTTCCGTAGGCAGCAGCGCCGACAGCACACACAAGGCGACGTTCACCCTGCAAACCCTTGCCAATTTCGCCAACCTGCCGACAGTACCGATCCCCGACGAGTTGGACTGCACCGCGTTTTCCATCGGTGACACGGCCCGCGCCTATGTCTCGGGCGGCGGGCAGGATCCGGTTTGCGACAGCGACACCGACAGCGAAATCAGGTTCACGTTCACCCGTCTTGACCAAGGCAACTGACACCGACCATGAAGGGATATCGCATGGCATGTTCTGCAAAAATCGCTCACATCGGCGCGATCCTCGCGCTCGTGCTTGTGGCGGCGTGTGGACAGTATGGTAGCCCCTACGATCCGATCACCGGGGTCAACAGCTGCTATGGCGAACCATTGACCAACCAGCCGAACGATTACCGTGGCGACATCCGCTGCGGCCCGCAAACCCAACCTGTGTCGGGGTAACGACCGACCACGGCGGCGGTCTGCACCGCCGTTGCACACCATCAATTCCGGGCCCCGCGTCGGTCCGCCAAGGAGCCCAAGCATGGCCATTCTCGTCGACAAATCCACCCGCGTCATCTGTCAGGGTATCACCGGCTCTCAGGGTACGTTTCATTCTGAACAGGCCATCGCCTATGGTACCAAAATGGTCGGCGGGGTGACGCCGGGCAAGGGCGGGACCAGCCATCTTGACCTTCCGGTGTTCAATACGGTGCATGAAGCGATGGCGACGACCAAGGCCAATGCGAGCGTGATTTACGTGCCGCCGCCATTCGCCGCCGATTCCATTCTGGAGGCCATCGACGCCGAAATGCCGCTGATCATCTGCATCACCGAAGGAATCCCGGTGCTGGACATGATGCGGGTCAAGCGGGCGCTGGACGGGTCGAAATCCCGCCTGATCGGGCCGAACTGCCCCGGTGTCATTACCCCGGACCAATGCAAGATCGGGATCATGCCGGGCCATATCCACAAGGCCGGGTCGGTCGGCGTGGTGTCGCGGTCGGGGACGCTGACCTATGAGGCGGTGAAACAGACCAGCGACTCTGGCCTTGGCCAGTCCACCGCCGTCGGCATCGGCGGCGACCCGATCAAGGGGACCGAACATATCGACATCCTCGAAATGTTTCTGGCCGACGACGCCACCCATTCGATGATCATGATCGGCGAAATCGGCGGACAGGCCGAGGAAGAAGCCGCTGAATACCTGACGGCGCAAAAGAAAAAGGGCCGCTGGAAACCGACTGCCGGGTTCATCGCGGGCCGCACCGCCCCGCCGGGTCGGCGGATGGGCCATGCCGGGGCCATTGTGGCCGGGGGTAAGGGCGATGCGGAAAGCAAGATCGAGGCGATGAAAAAGGCCGGGATCGTCGTGGCGGAAAGCCCGGCGGGGCTGGGCGAGGCTGTGTTGAAGGCGATCGGGTAAGATGACGCAAAAGGCGAATGTCTTTGGGATGGCAGATTCGCCAAAGGTGGCCCCGGTGACCAAGCCCGTTCGTTCACTTCTTGTTGTGCCCTTCGGTGCCACCAATCCAAGATCCGGTGGTGGGCAGCGAACCGCGATCCTGTTTGAAGCGCTGCGCTCTGCCGGGCCGACAACGGTGGCATATATAACCGGCAGAAGGGAAGAGAGTGTTTCAGAGTTTTTCCCGGGTGCCGCGCGGGTCGAAACCATCGTATGCTCCCGGTATAGCCCGCCCAAAGGTGGATTCCTTGGACGGGTCATGCGGTTGGCCGAGGTCGTCATTGCACCATGGCGCCAGTTCAAACCTGAAAAAGGGCTAAGCGATGGGCTTGACCGGCTACGTCGTGAAGGTGACATTGATTTGGTTGCATTCCGATATTGCCGCGGTTTCTTGAACGGTCATGGATCAATACACCGGAACTGCCATATATTTGTTGATGTGGATGATCGCGACGACCACCGCCTCTTGTCGAATGTCGCACAGCGAATCGGAACTACCGCAGCGCGGCTGTTTTATGCTCCTTACCTGCGAATGACCGTGCTGCCCAAACTAAAGCGCAATCTGGCAAAAGCGGACATTGTATTTTTTTCAAAGTCCTCCGATGTGCTTGATGTTGCGCCCGCGCAATCAGAAGTGTGGCCCAACGTGCCCCACATTTCAACTTCGCCGGACTTTGCGGCGCTACCCTCCGCAGCTCGCAACATCCTATTTGTGGCCTCGATCGATCACAAGCCAAATCAGTACGGAATCTTGTGGTTCATGACTAACTGCTGGCCAGAAATCGCGAAAAACAACCCGGATGTGCGATTGCGACTGGTTGGAATTGGCGATTGGAAGCCGATAAAGTTGAAATTTTCCAATGCAAAGCAAATTGATTTTCTAGGATATGTCGATAATATCGAAGCCGAATACGAGGCCGCACGGATTGTAATTTGCCCTATCTTTTCCGGGGCCGGTTCCCAGATAAAGGTGATCGAGGCGCTATCTTTCGCACGACCTGTCGTTTGTAGCAATTTCTCGGCAAATGGTTTTGGTGCAAACATCCGCAGACGTCTGATCGTAGCGACCAACAGGCCACAGTTCTTGTCGGGCTGCCAATATTTTCTGGATAATCCGGCTGTAGCAGATGCGGTTGGTGCTTCACTTCGTTTGGCACAAGAGACTGCGCACACGAAAAGCGCCGTTGTTAAACAACTCAGACAAAGCATCCTGACGGCGTGCCAATCAATCAAATGGGCAAACCCGCCAAAACTTGGATCGGAGCGCAACCTATGACCGAACAATCCCCCACCGATCAATTCCACGCCTCGTCCTTTCTGCAAGGGCACAACGCGGAATACATCGAACAGCTTTACGCCCGCTATGCCGATGACCCGGGTGCGGTCGACGATAGCTGGCGCGCCTTCTTCAAGGGGTTGGGCGACCCCGGCAGCGATGCCAAGGCCGAGGCGGCGGGGCCGTCGTGGGGTCGCACCGACTGGCCTCCGGTGCCCGGTGATGATCTGACGGCGGCGCTTGACGGCCAATGGCCCACCGAACCTGGCGCGGCGGGGCAAAAGATTGCTGCCAAGGCCGCCGAAAAGGGGGTCGGCCTGTCGGACGCGCAAGTGCGCACCGCCGTTCTGGACTCGCTCCGCGCCCTGATGATCATCCGGGCCTACCGGATCCGTGGCCACCTGATTGCCGATCTCGATCCGCTGGGCATGCGCGATACCAAGGCGCATCCCGAACTTGACCCGGTGTCCTATGGGTTCACCGCCGCCGACATGGACCGGCCGATTTTCATCGACAACGTCCTTGGTCTGGAAATCGCGACGATGGCCGAGATCATCGCGATCGTGCGCCGCACCTACTGCGGCACCTTCGCACTGCAATACATGCATATTTCCAACCCAGAAGAGGCCGGTTGGCTGAAGGAACGGATCGAGGGCTACGGCAAGGAAATCAGCTTTACCCAGAACGGCCGCAAGGCGATCCTGAACAAACTGGTCGAGGCCGAGGGGTATGAAAAATTCCTGCACGTCAAATACATGGGAACAAAGCGGTTCGGTCTGGACGGAGGTGAGTCCCTGATTCCGGCAATGGAACAGGTGATCAAGCGCGGCGGGTCCCTGGGCATCGAAGAGATTATTATCGGGATGCCGCACCGGGGGCGACTCAGTGTTCTGGCCAACGTCTTGCGCAAACCCTATCGGGCGATCTTCAACGAATTTCAGGGCGGGTCTTTCAAGCCCGAAGATGTCGATGGGTCGGGCGATGTGAAATACCATCTGGGCGCCTCCAGCGACCGCGAATTCGACGGCAACACCGTGCATCTGTCGCTGACCGCCAACCCCAGCCACCTCGAGGCGGTGAACCCCGTCGTTCTGGGCAAGGTGCGCGCCAAGCAGGCCCAAAAGGGCGACAAGATGCGCACCAAGGTCATGGCGGTGCTGCTGCATGGCGATGCGGCCTTTGCCGGGCAGGGTGTGGTCGCCGAAGGCTTCGGTCTGTCAGGGCTGGTCGGGCATCGCACCGGCGGGACGATGCATATCATCGTCAACAACCAGATCGGGTTTACCACCGCGCCGCACTTTTCGCGCTCGTCCCCCCTATCCCACCGACATCGCCCTGATGGTCGAGGCGCCGATTTTCCACGTCAACGGCGACGATCCCGAGGCGGTGGTGCATGCCGCCCGGGTGGCGACGGAGTTTCGCCAGAAATTCCACAAGGACGTGGTGCTCGACATCTTCTGCTATCGCCGGTTCGGCCATAACGAAGGCGACGAGCCGATGTTCACCAACCCGCTGATGTATCAGAAGATCAAGAAACAAAAGACGACGCTGACCCTGTATACCGAACGCCTTGTCCGCGATGGACTGATCCCCGAGGGTGAGATCGAGGATATGAAGGCGGCGTTTCAGGCCCATCTGAACGCCGCCTTCATATCCTCGATCTC
>JBBKXP010000253.1:0-8655 GCA_037969545.1 Paracoccaceae bacterium
AAAGAGCGGCCGAAGGTGCATCGTATGATCGAACGGCAGGCAATCTCCCTTCGGGATGACACACCGCTCAGAACAGAGTCCGCCAAACCCCCGGAATAGCTGATTCGGGCCTGACCTCAGTCCGATTTTTGATCTGTGATGCGGCGTGCATTAAATCGCGAACGGTAGTCATTGCGGCCTTCCCCCGAAAATGGCAATGCATAGGAGCGATAATATGGTTTGAGCGACTTAGCAATTGAAAGGCAAAGATGTAGCGAACGGTGGGACCAGAAAGTGAGGGTTATATTCGATGTAGAATCTTTACGGCCCGGAATTTTGCAATATGGGCTCAGGCCAGACCTTGGCGGCACCGTGGCGGGAAGGCGGCATTGCGGATTGTCCCGATTTTCACAATGCAAAGTTGCATTCATCTGATTCCAACAATATGGAAACAGTCGGTTTCTAATTCAAACGTAGAGTTTTATGAAAAAAGGTTTATAAGACTTATAGTTACAGATTCAACGTCACCGTCGTTGATTGGTTTAGAATGTTGCTGCACAAAACTTTAGAATCTACTGTGCTGCAAAGAATCTTAGCACAAAGTAATTCAGAGACGGACATGGCCGAACAGCCGTCGGCTGCAACCACGACGCCATTTTGGACTCTTCCCGGTTTTGGTGCTGGTGCACGCGTAACGACCTCGTTTGGCAATGTTCCGGTTGAAGCTTTGCGTCGCCGTGATGCGGTCAAGACGCGCGATGGCCGCTTTCTTGAGGTTCGGCACGTTGATACTGTTCGGCTTGATCGCCGTTTTCTTCTGTCTCATCCTGACGCTCAACCTATCGCCATCCCGCAAAACGGATTGGCGGCAGATGTTCCGGACCAAACCACCCTCGTATCCGGTTGCCAAAAGATCCGATCACCAGGAATATTCGATCAAGTGTTGGGTAGATTGGCTGCCGATTACATCGGTCTCGGCAACGTCGCGCGTCAATAACACGGATATTTCACTTATTATGTGTTTCATTGTGGCGAACCTTGCACCGTCAGCGTCAATGGTCTTTGGGTCGATCTGGATCCCGATAGTCTTGAAACACCTGAGGTTTGACGCTTCAGCTTTTTTGCCGGTATAGGACACCCGCGGGTTTGTCTGACCAGCTACTTGCACGCAGATCGGGCTGGGACGACGCCCTGTCGCAGGGTCGTCTGGCGGATTTTTCAGCGAAACAGGCAGACTGTCGAGTAGATCTCGTTCAATTTCTGCCATCTTGTCTTTCAGACGCATGACCCCACACAACCTTGGCGTATCGGCTTGGCGTGACTAACTGTCGAGATGAAGGGGCGCGCGATGCAAAAATTCTCACTGCTCGATCTATCGCCGATACCGGAAGGCAAGACCGCTGCCGATGCGCTGTGCAATACGGCAGAGCTTGCGCAGGCCGCCGAAAAGGCGGGATACTATCGCTTCTGGCTTGCCGAACATCACAACATGCCCGGTATCGCGAGCGCTGCGACCGCGGTCGTCATCGGCCACGTCGCTGCAGCAACGCAGGCAATGCGCATCGGCGCCGGTGGGATCATGTTACCAAATCATGCGCCCCTCGTTGTGGCGGAACAGTTCGGCACTCTGGCGACGCTTTACCCAGACCGGATCGACCTCGGCCTTGGCCGCGCACCGGGAACGGATATGGCCACCGCACGCGCTCTGCGTCGGCACATGGCCCCCGAGGACAGCTTTCCCCAGGATGTGCAGGAACTGATCGCGTATTTTGGCGATATGCCGGATGCTGCCCCTGTCAGGGCCATACCGGGGGCTGGCACGCATGTGCCGGTCTGGATCCTGGGCTCAAGCCTTTATGGCGCGCAACTGGCGGCCTATCTGGGTCTGCCCTACGCGTTTGCCTCACATTTTGCCCCCGACATGCTGAAAGATGCCCTGTCGATCTACCGGTCGTCATTTCGCCCCTCGAAGGTGCTGGCACAGCCATATGCGATGATGGCGGCGGGGGTCTGTGCAGCGCAAACCGACTCTGAAGCCGCGTATCTGCGCACGTCCCAGATCCTCGCGTTTTCGCGGATGCGAACCGGGAAACCGGGCAAGTTGCCATATCCGACGGACGATCTTGCCCGCCAGGTGCCGATGGCGGTGCGGACGCAGGTCGATCACGCTCTGTCGTGTTCGGCGACAGGATCATCGGCGACTATCAGGGAACAGCTTGCTGCACTCATCAACACCTATCGGCCTGATGAACTGCTCGTGACTGGCATGATCCACGATCACGCAGCACGGGTCCGATCCTTCGAGATTGCCGCCGAAGTGCTGACCGATTTAACTGAGATCTCCAAGGTCGCCTGAGAAGCTGATTTCGCCGAACCGTTGTGAACCGGTGATCGACTCCCTTCAGTTTGCAGATCCGGGCCCTCAAGTCGATCTGCAACGTGTCCTCCTGGTCAGATAGGCACTCGGGATCGAAAAGAGACTGGCCCGTGTTCAACCGCAATCTCGACCTGTTGAGCAGCTGCAAATCGCGCCAGCTCTTCTCGCTCGCCAAGACGGCGCGCAATTTTCGAAACTTCTTCATGGACGACCAGTCGGGGAGCGGCCGGGCGACAGCGCGGCGATTGCAACGGTCGATGCCGACTTCGGATTGGCCAGCTTGTCGGCGGGACACCACCGAGAACTTGTCGGATAAGCGGCGATGGCGACGGTTTTCGAACCTTTGCGAACGGCGGGACGAGTCCGGCCAATGCCGAAAAGATGCGAAACCGCCGCGAAAGCATGAAAAAAACAACCTTAGCGGCAATAAGTCATCCTTTTGGTCGAAGTCGGGCCGGTCGGCACAATTGTATGCTGATCTCATGCCAGCGGGAAATGCCGCGGCGCGTCGGCCGTCATTGGCCCGGCTTCATAAGCAACAACGGGAACAGTAAAATGCGTGACACGATTCTGAAACTGATGATCAAACTGCGCCATGATGACCGCGGCGTGACCCTTGTCGAATACGGCATTGCTCTGACACTTGCAGTCACCTTTGGCGCTGCCGCCTTGATCGCCCTTGGCGGCGAAATCGGCGGCGCAGCGACGGCAGCCGGGGCTGCAATGCCGGGCTAATCGCCATCATACGGATTTCGATCCGTTCCGGCCCGTTGGTGTGCAAATGCCGAAGCATGCCGACGGGTCAAACAAAAATCTTCCAGCCATTTGCGCGATCAGGAGAAACAAGCCATGAAACAATTCATTAAGACATTCATCCGCGACGAGGCCGGGGTCACTCTGGTCGAATACGGAATCGCTCTGACCCTTGCCATCACATTTGGTGCCGCTGCCTTGCTGCTCCTGGCCGGTGACGTAACTGGCGCCGTCGGCGCGGCTGCAACACAGATGCCGGGCTAGATCCCACCACCGTCCAGTATTCAAAGGAATTGGTCTATGCGACTTGCTTCCCTCCTGATTGCCGCATCCGGCCTCGCCGTCGCCGGGGGCTCTGTCTATGTGGCCAAGGACGTCATCAGCGCACAGTCCGCAGCGGCAGCTCCGGGCGAGCAGGCGCTGGTGCAGGTGATTGTCGCCAGCCGCGACATCGCACTTGGCCAAAGCATTGAGCCGCAGCTACTCACCACGATCGCTTGGCCGAGCCATGCCGTGCCGGTCGGAGTCTTTACTGACATGACGCTGCTGATCCCCGCAATGGGTGGAGAGTCGCGGCGGGCGCGGCAGGCGATTTCACAGGGCGAGCTGCTGTTACCCAACAAGATCTCGGGCTTCGGCGAGAAGGTGACGATCGTGCAGAGCCTTGACGAAGGTCATCGTGCGATGGCGATCGAGGTCAAGGCCGAGACCGCCGTTGGTGGCTTCGTCACGCCCGGCGACTTTGTCGATGTGGTGCTGACACATGGCCGCGACGCGTCACTGCGCGCGGTAACGATCCTGCAGAACATCCGCGTCATCGGCGTCGACCAGTCCAGCGACGAGCGCGTCGATTCGCCCGAGATCGCACGCACCGTGACCGTCGAGGTGACGCCCGAAGAAGGCCAGCGACTGGCATTGGCGCAGCAGGCTGGGACATTAAGCCTGACACTGCGCAACCAGGCCCTGACCGAAGATGCGCCGCTTGAATCGATCCGGTTGAGTGACATCCTTCAGGAAGTGTCGCCCGTCGCCGAAGCCGAACGCGCCCCCGTCGTCATGGTCCGTCGCGGCAATGTCGTCGAACCAACGCAGACGAACTGAACCACGGCATGTATGGCCCGCCAAACCCTCGGCTACCCGGCCAGATCGACGCGCTGAGGCGGGACGAGACTGGCGGTATTCTGGTCTTTGTGGCGGTCGCACTGGCCGTGATGCTGGGCATGGTGGCGCTGTCCTTTGATTTGGGTCGCATGGCGATCACCCAGACCGAGTTGCAGTCTTTCGCCGATTCCGTGGCCCTGTCTGCTGCAGGAGAGCTTGACGGCAACGCCAGTGCAATCACCCGCGCGACCACCGCGGCAGCACTGATCGCCGATACCAAGACCTTTGGCAGTGGCGATGCGACATTGCAGGGCGCAGTTGACTACCAGCTGACGTTCCTTTCGGCGCTTCCGGCGTCCGACACGGCAGCCACATCGGCCGTCACCACCAATCCGCGAAATGCTGTCTATGTCCGGGTCGACGTGAACCAGAGCGAGGTCGGCCTGACCATCGGCGCGGCCTTCTTTGCGCTGATGGGCACGCCCGGGATCGATACAAATGTAGGGGCGAGGGCAGTTGCCGGCTTCACCCAATATGCCTGTGACGTGACGCCGCTGATGTTCTGCCTGCCCAACACGGGCTATCGCGCGGAAAGCCATGTGGGCGAGATGATCCGCCTGCGAGCGAGTGGGCAGGGGGCATCCTGGGGCCCCGGCGATTTCGGCTTTCTGGATCCGGCGGGCGTGGCGATCGATCCGCTGGGTCCCTGCGCTGGCTTGTCCAACCAACAGCTTGACCGTTGCCTGATCGGGTCGGTCGGCGGGGCCACGCAATGCTACGCCCTGCGTGGCGTCGATACCGAGCCGGGGCAGAAGGTCGGCATTGAGAACGCTTTGTTCAACGTCCGCTTTGACATTTTCCGAACCGTAATGAACAATCGGTCCAACAACCCAAACTATGCGCCCGCCCCCAATGTCATCAAGGGGATCGTGCCGCGGGGCAATTGCAACTGGGCCAATCCCGACCCCTCGCCCAACACGGTCGGTCTGCCGCGCGACACCTGTTTTGCCACCAACACCTGTGGTGGCAACGGCAGGTTTGGGAACGGCAACTGGACCACCGGGCGAACCAATTATGTCAATGTGAACTATGGCGGCACCGATCCGCACCCCACCGCGCCGACACGTTATCAATACTACCTTGCCGAGATCGCAGCGCATGGCGGTGCCGGATCTGCTACACCGATCCTGACCGGGCGCGCTGAAACCGGCCGCCGGATGTGTGCGACCACGCAAAGCGCGGATACCGAAAGGCGTGTGGTGATTGCGGCTGGCATCGACTGTGGTGCGAATCCGATCGCGGGCCGGACCCGGGGCGTCCCGGTCCAGCAATTCTTCCGTCTGTTCCTGACCGAACCGGTCGGCGCGGATGCCGGAAACCCCTCGGCGATTGATCTTTGGGCCGAAATCGTCGGACCCGCCAGCGTTGACGGAACCGGCGTCGGCAATACCGGTGGCATCATCCGCGATGTCGTGCAGCTTTATAGGTAGAATGATGAACGCTCGCACCTCATCCAGCCTGAACCGCAGCACCGCAGAGTTTAGCAACTGTCAGAGCGGCGCCGCACTGGTCGAGTTCGCCATCGCGCTGCCGCTTTTGCTTTTGCTGTTTGCGACGATCATCGAAGGCGGGCGCATGATGTGGTCGTATCAGACTGCAGCGGCCGGTGTCCGGGATGCCGCCCGATACCTTGCGCGGGTGGCGCCGCAGGACATTTGCGCCACCGGTGGTTCGGTGTCGGGCTACAGTGCCACGCTGCTGAACATCGTGCGCAACGCCAATGACGGCACGGCGCTGTTTCCGGGCGGCATCACCATCACCGGGGTTTCGCCAAGCCTGATCTGCGTCACCAGCGGCAACCTGCGCAATTCGCCGACTCCGGTGGTTCAGGTGACGGCTGACCTGACGATCACCTTTCCTTTCGCCGCCGTATTTGGTTTCGCCGGTGGCAGCGACCTGACGACGCTGAACACCACAATCACCGATCAAAGCAAGGTCTACGGATCATGAGGGCGCAAAACCGGATAGCGGCGATGCTGCGTCGTCTGCGGGCAGACCAGAGCGGCGCAACGCTTGTCGAGTTCGCCATCGTCCTGCCGATCTTCCTTTTGATCTTCTTTGCGTTGATTGATTTCGGGCGGCTGGCGTTCCACTATGTGACGGCAGAGAAGTCGATGCAGGTCGCCGCAAGGATCGCGGCAGTGCGGCCGGCCGCCTGTGCAGGAGTGCCGCAGACCCACCAGCGGGGGCCGGTGCTGCTTGGCGTAGCGCCTCCGCGCTTTGGCACATCGTGCCGGTCGGGCGCCAATGTTTGCGCCAATCCAGGGCCGATCGCCTGTGCCGGCAGCGCGAGCAGTGCCACCGCACAAGAGATATGGGGGATCATCGGGCCGGCAATGCCCAACGATGCCACCATCGCCAACCTGCGCTTTATCTACAGCTATGACAGCAACCTCGGCTTTCTTGGCGGCCCCTATGTGCCAGTGGTGACGGTCGAAATCCGCAACCTTACCTTCGAATTCGTCTCGCCGCTGGGGGCGCTGGCCGCCCTCGCCGGGGCCACCGATACTGTAGGCCTTGGCGCCGATATCGTGTTTCCATCGATGAGCGTGTCGCTGCCCGGAGAAGACCTTGCATTGGGAGAAGCCGGATGATCGTCCAAAAGCCGCAGAAGTCTGCCGACATGAGGTCAGTGCTGCTGATCTTCAGCGACCCTGTCAAATCCGACCGGATCGGTGCCGCGCTGGGCACAATGACTGACGTGACGGTCGATGTGCGCAGCGGCACACTTTCCGCAATGAACGGCACCGCCGTGACCCTTGCGGCCGCTAACAATCTGGTGATCTTTGAAACGTCGGGCGAGGAAGATAACGATATCGCCGCCGTGTCGGCACTGCGCCGCGAGCTTGACTGTGGCGCGCGACTGCTGGCGCTGACGCCCGAAGATACCTCTCTGGCCGACGCTCGCCGGCTCACGCGGGCGGGGGTTGATGATGTTCTGACCTGGCCCGTCGACGCCGAAGAGCTGCGCAATATAATCGACCGTTGGACCAGGCCCAACCCGCTTGTGGTCATTGCCGCCGCACCTGAAACACGTCACGGTCGGATTATCACGGTGGCACAGTCACGCGGCGGGCTGGGCGCCACAACAGTGGCTGTAAACCTAGCCGACCGGCTGCAGGACCGGACTGGCCTTTTGCGCAAGCGCACCCGCAACCGAGTGCTGCTGATCGACCTCGACCTGCAATTCGGCGCCGCGGCAACGTTCCTTGATGTTGAACCCCGGGACGGTCTGTTTCAGCTTGCCACCGACGGCAACCGTCCCGATATCACTTTCCTGCAAAGCGCGATTTCCGGAACGAAGTCGGGGGTCGACCTGCTGAGCGCGCCGTCGCGTTTCATGCCCATCGACTCACTCAAGCCTGAGCAAATCGCCACCATGCTTGACCTGCTGCGTCGCGAATACGACTACATTGTCGTCGATCTGCCGCGGACTTTGGTTCAGTGGGTGGCGCCGGTGCTGGAACGAACCGACAGGATGCTACTGGTCACCGACAGCTCGGTTCCGTCAATCCGGCAGGCCCGGCGGCTGATCAACTTCTATACCGAAGACAATTTCGGCCTGAACATCGAAATTGTTATCAACCACGAAAAGAAACCGCTGATCCGGAGCGGGGCGCATGCCGAGGCCGCCAAGGTGCTTGAACGGACATTCAAGCACTGGCTGCCGCATGATCCGCACTCCGCACGCACTGCCATCGACCGCGGCGCACCGCTTTCAGCGGTGGCCAGCAGCGCCGGTCTGAGCAAGGCCATCGGTGCGCTAGGTCGTCAGCTTTTGACTGAATTCTCGGCAACCGCCAGCGCCCAAGCAGATCCGTCCCCCACCTTTGCGACATCCAGAATAGAAAGACGCTGACATGTTCACCAGCTTCGCCAAACAAAAACCCGATGCCGAAAACAAGGTTGTGTCGATCTCGAATGTGATCGCCGAAATGCCGGCGATAGTCGGCCGCGAGCAAAGTCAGGAAGAACGAGAGCTTATCGAGCGCCTTGAGCTGAAAAGCCGCCTGCATGACGCCTTGCTTGATCGTCTGAACCTCGCTGTGATCGACAAGGTTGAGCCTGAAGAGCTGCGCCGCGAGGTTGCGGGCCTAGTGAAACAGGTGCTGAGCGACGAGAACAATGCAGTGCGGGCCGACGAATTCAAGAAGCTTGTCGACGAGCTGATGGACGAAGTGTTGGGCTATGGTCCGCTAGAGCCGCTCCTGGCCGATCCGACCATCAACGATATTCTTGTCAACGGTCACAAATGTGTCTTCGTGGAACGATTTGGCGTCCTTGAACGTGTGTCGACCCGGTTTCGCGACGAAAAGCATCTTCTGCGCATCATCGAAAAGATTGTCAGCCGGATCGGCCGCCGCGTCGACGAAAGCTCGCCTTGG
>JBBKXP010000254.1:0-4747 GCA_037969545.1 Paracoccaceae bacterium
GCTTGCCAGAGGTCGCTGACCGGCCAGCAGGGGTCGTAGCGATCTGCGCTCAAATTCGGACATTCGATTCCGGCTGCGGCCCCGCTGACACGGCCGCCATCAGCCTACGAATTCGATCAACGCATCGGTTGGTCGCCAAACTAACCGTACGCCCCACCAAGTGCGTAACGGCCCACTGACACCTCAGGCAACGTGTTTTTCCGTGTCTTCAGGAAAATTCCACGTTTTCCTCAGGAATCGGCCAAGCACGCGCGGCGCAACGGCGGTATCTGTAGATCGTTCTCAATTCGAGAATCGACAGAAAAGGAGCCGACCCAATGAGTGACATCGCATCGCCCACCGAAGACACCCCGTTCGTCCAGTTCTGGAACGAGGTGCTGGGGCCGAAATTCATTCGCTTCAAGCACATCCTGGTGGATGGTCTTTCACGCCACAGCGAGGCGGTTTTCCCGTCCCTGCCTGTGCGTCGTGGCGACCGGGTTCTCGACGTCGGCTGCGGCTTCGGTGATGCCACGATCAAGCTGGCGGATTTGGTCGGCCTCACGGGTCGTGTTGTCGGCGTCGATTGCTGCGACGCATTTCTCGATCATGCGCGCGCTGAAGTGCGCACCCGGCACCTGTCCAATGTGGTTTTCGTTCGCGCCGACGCCGAAATCTCTCTTCCCACCAACCAATACGATTTCGTCTTCTCGCGATTCGGCACGATGTTCTTCGCCAATCCGGTTGCCGGTCTGCGCAACATGCGCATGGCGCTGCGGCCGGGCGGCCGGATGGTTCATATTGTCTGGCGCGAACGGTCCGACAATCCCTGGCTGTCCATGGCCAAGGAGATCGTCCTTCTCTTTCTGCCGCCGCCTGGCGCGGACGCTCAGACCTGCGGCCCAGGGCCGTTCTCGATGTCGAGCGAGACTGTCGTCAGGGCGATGATGACTGCTGCCGGTTATGACGAGATCGAGTTCCGCAGGGTCGATGCGCCGGTGGTCGTCGGCAAGGATGTCAACGATGCCATCGCCTTCCAACTGGCGATCGGGCCGGCCGGAGAGGTATTCAGGGAGGCCGGCCCCCGGGCCGCTGAGAAGCGAGAGCAGATCGAGGCGGCGCTGGCCGAGGCCATCAACCGGCAGAATACCGCGTCCGAGGGGATAGTCATGGACAGTTCCTCCTGGATTATCAGTGCCGTCAATCCGCAACGATCAGGAGACGCCCGGTGAACTTTCAACACATAGCGCAAGTGGTGCTCGACAAGCCTGGCAGGGGCCGGGTTTATGGAAATATCCTCGAGACGATCGGAAATACGCCGCTGGTCCGCATCGGAAAGCTCGCCCACGAAGCGGGATGCCAGGCCGAGGTATTGGCCAAACTTGAATTCTTCAACCCTCTGGCCAGCGTCAAGGACCGAATCGCGCTTTCCATGCTCGAGGCCATGGAGGCAGACGGAACCATCGGGCCGGGAAGCGTGATCGTCGAACCAACCTCCGGAAACACCGGGATCGGGCTGGCTTTCGCATGCGCCGCCAAGGGGTACCGGTGCATTCTGACGATGCCCGACAGCTTCTCGATCGAACGGCGCAAGCTGATCCGATTTCTCGGGGCAGAACTAGTACTCACTCCGCGCCAAAAGGGCATCGGCGGCGCAATCGATAAAGCCAAGGAAATCATCGCTGAAACCGAGAACGCCGTGATGCCGTGGCAGTTCGGCCATCCGGCAAATCCCGAAATCCATCGCCAGACCACGGCGGAGGAAATCTGGCGCGACACCAATGGCATCGTCGATGCCGTCGTGCTCGGCGTCGGTACTGGAGGGACGCTGACGGGCGTCGGCGGTGTGCTCAAGGCACGCAACCCCGATCTCAGGATCATCGCGGTCGAACCGGAAAACAGCCCAGTCCTGTCGGGCGGAACGCACTCGCCTCACCTTATCCAGGGCATTGGCGCGGGGTTCGTGCCGGATGTCCTCGACACCGCATTGATCGACGAGGTGATGCTGGTGAGCAACGACGAGGCGATCGCGACGTCGCGGAGACTGGCCGTGCTGGAGGGCATCCCGGCGGGTATCTCCTCCGGTGCGGCCCTCGCCTGCGCCATGCGCGTGGCGAAACGCGACGAGATGAAGGGCCGGACCGTTGTCACGATCTTGCCGACCTGCGCCGAGCGGTATCTGTCCACCGCTTTGTTCGACGGGTATGGCGACGAATGAATTGAAGTGTGCCGATGGTGCCCGCAACGGGTCGCGAGCGCCTAAGTCACGGCCGTCGACCACATCGCATTGCGAGGTGTACCCTAGCCGATGTAACCGGCGCTTGATGTCGATGGACGGTAGGGAGAGGCCAGATGGAGCGCAAGCTTACGACCATAGTCGCGATGGATGTTGTCGGCTATAGCCGCCTCATGGAAATGGACGAAAAGGGCACGCTCGATCGTCTCAAGGAAGCGCGATCAATCATCATAGACCCAGCAATCGCCCGGCACTCCGGACGTACCGTCAAGTTGATGGGCGATGGCACGCTCGCGGAATTTGCCAGTGTTGTCGACGCGCTTCAGTGCACCGTGGACATTCAGCGCGAGCTGTACACCCACAATGGTTCGGTTGGCGAGCAACACGGGCTCCAATTCCGCATCGGCCTCCATCTCGGTGACGTGATGGTCGACGGCGACGACATTTACGGCGATGGCGTCAATGTGGCGTCACGGCTCGAAAACATCGCGCAACCAGGCGGAATTGTGCTGTCAAAGCAGGTTTACGACCATATCGGCGCCAACGTGGCCGTGCGGTTCGTGTCGCTCGGCGAACAATTCGTCAAGAACATCAGCCGACCGATTGAGGCTTATCGCGTTGACTTCGGCATCGATGACACGCACGCGAACGTCATCCGGTTCGGCAATTTCGAGCTCGACACCGCCCAATTGCAGCTTCGCGAAGCAGGCAATCGGGTTCCGATCGAACCCCAGGTCTTCGACCTACTGGTCTTTCTCGCGCGCAACACGGATCGAACGGTGACCAAGAGCGAGATCTTCACGGCAATCTGGGGTGACAGGATCGTTTCCGATGCAGCGCTCAGCAGCCAGATCAAGGCAGCGCGACGGGCGGTGCGGGACGACGGCGTTTCGCAGCACACGATTTCGACCGTGCATGGTCGCGGTTTCCGCTTTGTCGCCTCGATCGAGAACGTCAGGCGCAGTGCCGCCAACCAGGCCGATGTCGAGCCCCGGAGAGAGATTCGTTCGACAATAGCAACAAAACCATCGGTCGCCGTACTGCCATTCGCAAACCTGAATCGCGATGCGGATGAGGACTATTTTGCCGACGGTATCGCGGAAGACATAATCTCCGCCCTGTCCAAGAACCGATGGCTGACCATCGTCGCTCGAAATTCAGCATTTGCGTTTCGCGCCTCGAACGACAGCATCCGGATCATCGGGGAAAAACTCAACGCCAACTATATCGTTACCGGAAATGTCCGAAAAGCCGGAACCCGATTCCGCATCACGGTCCAACTCGTCAATGCGGACAGCGAACAAAGCGTATGGTCCGAGCGATTCGACCGCGACATGATCGACATATTCGAGCTTCAGGATGAGATCTCTGAAATGGTCTCTTCACGCATCGAATCGGAGCTTGGCCTGATCGAGCAGAAAAAGGCCGAGCGCAAGCCACGCAAGAATCTCGGGGCGTGGGATCTCTATCAACTCGGCGTCGCGGAGTTTTACAAATTTACCCGGGACAGCAATCTGAAGTGCCAGGAGCTGCTACACAAATCGATTGAACGCGACCCACAATTTGCCAGCGCCCATTCACGGCTCGCCTACGCGATCGTGCTTAGCATGGTCTATTTCGATGCCGCTCCAGACGACGCGCGAATGGATCAGGCGCTAGTTGCGGCAAGGCGCGCTATCGAGCTGGACGACCAGGATGCCAACGGATATTTCACGATCGGCCGCGTCCATCTGGCGCGACGTGAGTACGACTTGGCGATCGACGCGCTTCAAAATGCCGTGGAACTCAACCCATGCCTTGCCGTGACATACTGCGGCCTTGGGGACTCTTTAGCTTATGAAGGGCGGCTCGACGAGGCGATAGAGCAGTTCGAGATTGCCATCCGGCTGAGCCCCCATGACCCCTTTCGCTGGGCGTTCTATTCCTATCGATCGCTGGCTCATCTTTTTCGCGGGGAGTTTGCGGATGCCGCTTCCTGGGCACGCAAAGCGGTACAGATTCCCAATGCGCATTACTGGGCCCGGGCGCACCTTGTCGCGGCGTTGGGACATCTCGGCGATCAGAAACAGACGCAGAGCGCGCTCAACGATCTGTTGAAGACCAAGCCGGAATTTTCGCTTGAATTCGCCCGACAGCACCTGTTCTACCTCAAGCGCTCAGACCAGATTGAAATCTATTTTGACGGACTCAGAAAAGCGGGAGTGACGTAAATTCCGCACTCGGTCGATGATTGCGGACAAGTATTTCGGTTCTTCAGACTTTTCCGTGGGTCGCAGGCAAGGAAGGTTGAGCAATGGCCGCGAGGGAGGATTGGGGCCATGGGCGACGTCGAACTGTGTTTGGGTCCACACTCACTGCCCACCTGCACTGCCACTGCGCGGTCATCGATGGCGGGCTCGAGTACGCTGCGGGCAGGGTCGCGTTCAGGGCAGTCACTGGGCTCGATGCGACCGCCACCGACGAGCAACCGCGCGCCTTCGGCCTTGCCCTTCTCGATGTAGCCGAGCACGCGCTCACGCTGGGATGCGTTGA
>JBBKXP010000255.1:0-8779 GCA_037969545.1 Paracoccaceae bacterium
GTGAAAGGCACCTGAGGCAATAAAAAGGATATGGTCGGTCTTCACCGGTCCGTGTTTGGTCGAGACAGTTGTGCCTTCGATCAGCGGCAGCAGGTCGCGCTGCACGCCTTCGCGGGACACATCCGCACCCCGGGCATCCGCGCGGGCACAGACCTTGTCGATCTCGTCCAGAAACACGATGCCATTCTGCTCGACGGCCTCAAGCGCCGCCTTCTTGATCACCTCATCGTCCAATAGCTTGTCGGCCTCGTCGGAGATCAGTGCGATATAGCTGTCGGCGACGGTCATCCGTTTCTTGACCTTGCGACCACCGGCCATTTTGCCGAACAGATCACCAAGATTCATCATCCCCGGCATCCCACCCGGTTGCCCCGGAATCTCGAACCCACCCAAGGGGTTGGAGGTATCCGCCAGCTCAAGTTCGATCATCGTATCGTCCAGTTCGCCAGTTTTCAATTTCTTGCGAAACATCTCGCGCGTCCCCTCGCGGGCGTCGGTCCCGGCGATGGCGGAAATCACCCGATCCTCGGCGGCCTGTTGGGCGCGGGCCTTCACGTCTTCACGCATCTGCTCGCGGGTATCGTGGATCGCGATGTCGACCAGATCGCGGATGATCTGTTCCACGTCGCGCCCGACATAGCCGACCTCGGTGAACTTGGTCGCCTCGATCTTGATGAACGGCGCGCGGGCGAGTTTCGCCAGACGCCGCGAAATCTCGGTCTTGCCGACGCCGGTCGGCCCAATCATCAGGATGTTCTTGGGATACACCTCGTCACGCAGATCGGCGCCCAGTTTCGCCCGCCGCCAGCGGCTGCGCAACGCCACGGCGACGGCGCGTTTGGCGTCCTTCTGGCCGATGATGTAACGGTCAAGCTCGCTAACGATCTCGCGCGGGGTCAGGTCGGTCATGTGGCACTCCTTGATGCCGTCAGACTTGGCGTCGCTGGTCGCAGAGTGCAAGGGGGCGCGGACACCGGCCCGCGCCCGCCCGGGGGCTATTCGGTCAGAAAAGCCACCAGCGCGCGGTTGAATTCGTCCGCGTGACTGACGTTGCAACCATGCGGTGCGCCGTCGATCTTGTGCAGTTTGCTGCCCGCCACCGCCTTGTGCGTGCGTTCCCCCGACCCCTCGATCGGCACGACGCCGTCACCGGTCCCGTGCAGCACCAGCGTCGGCACGGTGATCTTGCCCAGATCGTCGCGGAAATCGGTCGTGGCCCAGGATTTCATCGTCGCCAGTGCGGCGGTCTGCGAAGATTGCTTGCACAGGGCCAGCGCCTTTTTCCGTTCGTCCTCGGACACCTTCAACGTGCCATCGACGCTGAAGAAATCCTTGGTGAACTGGTCAAAGAACGCAGCGCGGTCGGCCTTGAGGTTCTTTTCGAATTCGTCCGCCTTTTCCTGCGTCAGCGGCCCGTCGGGGTTGTCGTCGGTCTGCAGCAGATAGGGCGGCACCGCCGAGGCAAAAACGATGCTTTTCAGCCAATCCTGTCCGTGGTTCAGGATATACCGCGCCACCTCGCCCCCGCCCATCGAAAACCCGACGAGCGACGCATCGCGCAGGTCGTGGTCGGTCATGATCCCGTGCAGGTCGGCGGCCAGCGTGTCGTAATCATAGCCGCTGTCAGGCTTGTCCGACTGACCGAAACCGCGCCGGTCGTAGGTGATGACGCGCAGACCCGAGTCGCGAAGTGGCGCGATCTGGTGCGCCCACGCGGCGGCCGACAGTGGCCAGCCGTGAATCAGAATGACCGGGCGGCCCGTGCCGCCGGTGTCCTCGATATGGAGTGTCATGATATTTCCTTGCCTAGTTGAACGACGAGTCGTGGACAACGACCCAGGCGGGGCAAGGTTCCGATTTCACACAGAGGGGGGCAGGCGATGCAGTGGCAAGACGCCACCCAGCAACCGCAGCAACGAGGCGCGAATCTTTTCCCAGAATGCGCCAAGCAACAGCAGCGTGACGCCCAGGATCAGGACGGTCATCGCCGCCCCGTCATAGCCAAAGATCGTGGTGGACAGGGTGACGATATAGCCGACCCCGGCGATCAGGAAAGACCGGCGGTCGATGATCATCGCGACCAGCGCGATCAGGGCAAGAAAGGCGATGAGCAACCCCTTGGCCCCGGGTGTGTCTTGCTCCAACAGTGACAAGGCGACGGTGTTGACCAGCGCCGGCGCCGCCACCAGATGTAGCCAGAACCCGTTCGCCGACCGTCGTGTGACCCGGTGCGGATCGGACATGTCGAACGCCATCGCCACGCCAAAGACCAGCAGACCCAGCAGCAATGTGATCCAGGCAAACGGACCCCCCGCAGACAGCAGGAACAGGTCTGACAAACTGGCCGGCGTCCCGCTGCGGTTTGCGGCGATCAGCATCGCGACGACGAACAATCCGACCGCGATCATCGCCATCGCAAAGGGAACCCTGAACCGCCACCAGAACACCAGCAACCCCAGCGTGCCCAGCATGAAGGGCCACGGCAGGCTGCTGAAATCCTCCTGCGCCAGCATGAATGGCTGCGCATAATAGGCCGCAAAGGTGAACGCCGCATTCAGCGCGAACAGAACGGATAGCGCAATGGCCGGCGCAACCATCCGGCGGCGGCGGATGAAGTATTCGGACAGGAGCCAAAGCACCCCGGCGCCAATCAACCCGAACATCACCGCGGACCGTTTCAGATCGACCACGGAATCACCCAGCGATAGCGCCGCGACCCCGGACCAGCCCATCGACAGGATCACCAGTCCGACAACGATGAAAATCTCGTTGAACCCTTTGAATAGTTCAAACGGTTCGTCCCCGGCGGCCAGATTTTCGCGTGCCCCGCGCCGACTGTCCGCCAAAGACGCCAGATGCGCCGCCTGCCGTTCGGTGACGATCCCGGCGGAAATAGCGGCCTTGAGGTCATCGCGTTCAATCATCCCTTGATCGCCTCGACCGTCAGATTGCCGTTGGTGTAAACGCAGATGTCAGCGGCGATGGCCATGGCGCGGCGGGCAATCTCTTCTGCCGAAAGGTCGGTGCCCATCAGCGCCCGCCCGGCGGCCAGCGCGTAGTTACCGCCTGACCCGATGGCGGTCACGTCATGTTCGGGTTCCAGCACGTCACCCGCCCCGGTGATGACCAGCAGGTCCTTGCCGTCCGACACGATCAGCATCGCCTCGAGCTTTTGCAGGAATTTGTCGGTGCGCCAGTCCTTAGCGAGTTCGACCGATGCCCGGGCCAGTTGCCCAGGCGTCGCCTCGAGCTTTTTCTCAAGGCGCTCAAGCAGGGTGAATGCATCCGCGGTCGACCCGGCAAAACCGGCGATCACGTCCATCCCGCCAGGCGACAGACGGCGCACCTTGCGGGCGGTTCCCTTGATGACGGTTTGGCCCAGACTGACCTGCCCGTCGCCGGCAATCACCACCTGCCCGCCCTTGCGCACGCCGATGATCGTGGTGCCGTGCCAGCCGGGAAACGTGTCTTTGGCCATCAATCAAGTCCTTTGCAGCTTTGCGGCCTATATGGCGGCGCAATCCGGGGCAGACAAGGTTGCAACGAAAAAGGGCGCCCGAAGGCGCCCCCGATCCGGTAGGTATCGGGTCAGATCGACCCCTTGATCCAGTCCTGCAGCTTGGCCTTAGGGGCGGCACCCGCCTGATTGGCCACAACTTCGCCATCCTTGAAGATGAACAGGGCCGGAATGCCCCGCACACCCATCTGGGCAGGCGAATTCGGGTTCTCGTCGACGTTGACTTTGACGATCTTGATCTGGCCGGCCATCTCGTTCGAAATCTCTTCCAGAGCGGGGCCGATCATCTTGCAGGGACCGCACCATTCGGCCCAGAAATCGACCACCACCGGAATATCGGATTTGCGGACTTCGGCGTCGAACGTGGCGTCGGTGACGGCTACGGTTGCCATTGGTTTTCTCCTTGGCGCAATGCTTGAGCCGGGAACCTATGAACCCCGCCCGGAATGGTCAAGGCATGGTCACGCGCCCGAGAGCGGTCTGTGTCAGACTGGCCGCCAATGGCATCAGTTCCGCGGTCGCTGTCCACAATATTGCAACCTCGACGGTCCGATCGCCATAAATTTGGGCAAGCGCCGCACGATAGGCACCCATCTGGCGCAAAATCCCCTCGGGTGTCTGCGCTGCGGTCGCCGGCACCAGCCGGTTCGATTTGAAATCGATGGCCAGTATTCGGTCGGGCGCGATGATCAGCCGGTCGATGCTGCCATGCAATCGGGCACCCCCGATTTCGGACAGCGTCGCGCTGATATCCACCTCGGCCAAGGTGTTCGGGCCGAACAGATGCGCCAGGTGCGGTGCGACCAGCAGGCGCAAGGCATCGTCCAGCAGCCCCGTCGTATCACCTAGGTCATCCGGCGCGGCATCAATCAGCGCCTGCCCGATGCGGGGCCGGTCGGCGACGGGCCACAGCGGCAGATGCTCCATCAGCGAATGGAGCATGCTGCCCCGTGCTTTTGCGGCATCTGCTTCGCCCCCGGTCGCATCACCCGGCAGCACCTTGTCGCCGCCAAGCGCCGTTGGTGCGATTGTCCTGTCGGCCGGACCCCAGGGTGTCACCGTGCCAAATACCGGAACATTGACGATCTGCACCGGGGGCTCTGGCGGTATGATCAACGCCAGCCTTTCAAAGTCACGCTCGGCCACCCGCCGCACCGGGCCAAACGGCAACGTGACGGTCACGGCCCCCGCCGCCTCGACCCCCTGTTCGACCATGCCATAGGCGCTTTGATCGGTCTCACCCACATCGCCGGCCGCCGCCACGATCAACCATTTTTCGGCGCGGGTCATCGCGACATACAGCAGACGGCGGCGCTCGCGGGCATCCCGCGCCAGCATCTGTTCGCGGATCTCCAGCACCGCCGGCGGCATTTCCGGTTTGGTCGGTTTCCAGATCAGGTGGTCGCCCGCGGGCAGCAGTTCGTCGCGGACATCTTCGCGTGGCTTGGCTGTGTCGGGCAAAATGACGATCGGCGCCTCAAGGCCCTTGGCGCCATGCACGGTCATCACCCTGATCCGGTCGCCGGCAGCATCCATTTGCCGTTTGACCGTCACCTCGTCACTGTCCAGCCATTCCAGAAATCCGGTCAGGCTTGGCACCTCACCGGCCTCATAGACGAGGGCCTGCGCCAGCAGCGCGTCGATCCCGTCTTCCGCCTCGTCCCCAAGTCTTGCCAGCAGGGCCTTGCGGCCGCCGTGCCGGGTCAGGATCCGGGCGATCAGATCATAGGGCCGCAGGAAATCGGCCTGTCCCCGCAGGTCGTTCAGAATGGCGAGGGTCGGCCCGTGCAGGTCTGTCTGATCGCGCAGGCTCTGCCACAGGTACGCTTTGTCGGGACGCCGGTGCGCCAGCGTGAAAATCTGCTGTTCGCTCCAGTTGAACAGCGGCGACCGCAGGGCACAGGCAAGCGACAGGTCATCCTCGGGTAGCGCCAGAAACCGCAACAGCGCGGCGATGTCCCTGACCGCCAGCTCATCACCGATCTTCAGCACATCGGCCCCGGCAATCGCCAGATCGGCCTTTTTGCAGGCCCGGATGATTTCCGAAAACAACCCCGACTTGCGACCCCGCACAAGGATCAGGAAATCACCGGGGGTGATCGGGCGACGCTGATAGGTGCCGGTCGTGCCGTCCTCGACCGGGATGGTTTCTTGGGCAATCATCCGCTGTATCTCTGTCGCAATCCGATGGGCCAACAGCACACTGTGATGCTGCTCGCCCACCTGATCAAGCGGTTGCCACCAGTCATCCGGGCCGGGCTTTGCGGCTTCGGTTTTCGGGATGACCGGCCAAAGATCGACACGCCCCGGCATGTTCTTTTTGAACGCCCGGTGAAACACCGCTTTTTCAAGCCCGTCAGCTTTTTCCCCGGTGAATGTCATATCCACGACGCGCAGGATTTCAGCGGCGGAGCGGAAAGAATACTCCAGCTTGCGGTCGAACAGTTCGGTCGCGACCCTGCCCAGTTCGCCACTGAAATGGCCATACATCCGGTCGAACCCCTCAGGGTCGGCCCCCTGAAACGAATAGATCGACTGCTTCTTGTCGCCGACCACAAAAATGGTGCGCTTGCGATCCGGCTGCGCCCCCTCGCCCGCGGCAAATTCACCGGCCAGCAGACGCACCACGTCCCATTGCGCCGGGCTGGTATCCTGCGCCTCATCGACCAGAATGTGATCAATGCCGCCGTCCAGTTTGTACAGGACCCAGTCGGCAACGCGCGGGTCAGACAGCAGCGCCCGCGCCTTGCCGATCAGGTCGTCGAAATCGACCTTGGCCGACAGCGCCTTGCGGGCGCGGTAGGCAGGGACAAAGCGGGTGGCAAAGGCGTAAAGGGTGGTCGTGCGTTCAAGCGCGGCGAGGGCAAGTAGGTGATGGTATGCGGCTTCGGTTCGGTCCATCCATCCGTGCAGATCGTCGATGAAAGAGGCAGCAGCTTCAACCGCCTTGCCGTGATTTCTTTGCGGAAAGTTCCGCGATTTCGAGGTTTTATCGGTCGCGTAAAGGAACAGGCCGAATAGCTTGTCCAGATCGGACTGCTGCGGCGATTGCAGGTCGACTGTGGCGAGTTCGGCGGCAAACTTCTGATAGGTTGCGGATTGATCGGCAAAACCTGCGACAATGTCTGCGACCAACCCGGCCTCGTCACCGCCGATTGCCATGTCGAAAGCCTGCGCCCTTGTCGCATTGCCCGACAGCCCGAACACCGTGGCCAGTACCCCCCGCTCCGGCATCGTCAGAAACAGATCGCCCTTGCTGGCAATCGCGGCCGTAAAGCGTGCCAGATTGACGTCGCTCAGATACCGGGCGATGCCGTCCACCAGCCGCGCATCCGGCCCTCGCGCGATCTCCTCGACCACTTCTACGCGCAGCAGTTCGGCGGCACGGTTCTCCATCTCGGTGAATTGCGGGCTGACAGCGGCCTCAAGCGGGAACCGCCGCAACAGCCCGGCGCAGAACGAATGGATCGTCTGAATTTTCAGCCCGCCGGGGGTTTCGATCGCCAATGCGAACAGCGTCCGGGCAACATTCAGGCGCTGCGGATCGATCGTGCCATCGACCCCCAGTTCCGCCAGCCCGGCCCTTAAGGCAGGATCGGGCATCATCGCCCATGCCCCCAGTCGCTTGAACAGCCGGTTCTGCATCTCGGACGCGGCGGCCTTTGTGTAGGTCAGGCAGAGGATGTTCTGCGGATCGACGCCATCCAGCAACAGCCGCGCCACCCGGTCGGTCAGCACCCGGGTCTTGCCCGACCCGGCATTGGCCGACAGCCAGGTCGATTCACCCGGGGCAGCCGCGTCGATCTGGGCCTGCGTCGCCGCGTCTCTCATGTCAGATCCTCTGGCGTGACGGGCGTCGTGATATCCCATTCGCCAAATCGCGACAGCTGGTCATAGTCGCTTGGATTATCGGTCATCGCCATCGCAAGGCGGGCCGAATAGCCGCGGCTGCGCTGGTTCCACGCCCGGATCAGGGTGTGGAAATCGGCCCAGACCTTGTCGGGTTGGGCATCTTCCAAGGGCGCCGCCATCTCTTTCGGCGTCGCGGCCAGGCTGATGAACGCTGCCCCCTGTGCGGTCGCGACGCCGACATCCTTGAAGGCACCCCGCGCCACCATCGCGGCCTCAAGCAGCAGTTGCTTGTCGAACCAGAGTTGCTGATCCTTCGACGGCGGCTCGCCGGTCTTGTAATCATAAAGGCGCACCGATCCGTCCGCGGCGCGGTCGATCCGGTCCGCCTTGCCCTTCAGCCGGAATGCGATGCCATCCAGGGCGATATCGCCCCAGGCTTCGTAAAACGCAGGTAGGGCCAGCACTTGACGCGCCTCTTCCGTCATCAGAAACCAATCGGCGACACGGTCGATACGGGCCAGCCACATCCGCTGCATGGTCGGCCAGGGACAATCGCGGGCCAGATGGTCGGCGCTGATCCGCATCAGGGTAGGGCGGGCCTGCGGATCATCCGGCGCAATCTCGCGGCGCATGAAATCCTCGAGGATCGCGTGAACAATCGTGCCGCGCAACGGCGCGTCGGCGGCGGGCGTCAGCGGGTCCAGCGGTTGCAGGCGCAGGATCTTGCGGGCGTAGATCGCATAGGGATCGCGGATCAGTGTCTTGACCTGCGTCACCGAAAGCTCTTTGGGGCGCGCTGCAACCGGCGGACGGGGTGACGGGCGTGGCGCCGGTCGCACAGCACCCTCCCAACCGCCCACCGCCTTGGTCATCGCCAGCCACCGCTGTCCGTCCGACCGCATCCGGGTCAGCGCCGCTGGCCCGCCATTTCCCGGCAACCCCGCCAAGAGATTGACCAGACGGTTGAGCCAGCGTGACGGCACTGTTTCCGCTTCATCCGATCGGATCGAGCGGCTGATCCAGACTTCAGCGCCGGCGGCAGCCTGCTGGTAGTCATGCGCCGACAGGCCGATCCGCCGCTCTGGCAACAATAATCCGGCCTGTTGCCGCATCCGCCGGTTCAGCCAGGGGTCGGGGGTTGGGGCTGCCGGCCAGACCCCTTCGTTCATGCCGCCAAGAATGATCAGGTCGGCGCCCTGCACCCGCGCCTCGAGCGTGCCCCAGAACCGCACCTGCGGATGTCCGACATCGGGGTTGCGCACTTCGGCGCCATTCAGGATCGCGGCGAACAGGCCAAGGTAGTCGCGTGGTGACATGATGCCGCCGGCGTCGGCATGGCGGCGAAGGGTTTCGCAAACCTCATGCGCCTTTCGTCCCGCCGCCGCGTCCCATAAACCGCCCGCCCCACTC
>JBBKXP010000256.1:0-10548 GCA_037969545.1 Paracoccaceae bacterium
GCGCATCTGGTCGGAGCCGGCGGCAAGCGACTGCGTCCGATGCTGACGCTGGCGGCAGCGCGGATGTGCGGCTATGCCGGTCCGTTTCATGTGCATCTGGCGGCGACGGTGGAATTCATTCACACGGCGACGTTGCTGCACGACGATGTGGTGGACGAAAGCGCGCAGCGCCGCGGCCGCCCGACGGCCAACCTGTTGTGGGACAATACGTCGTCGGTATTGGTCGGTGACTACCTGTTCGCCCGCAGTTTTCAACTGATGGTTGAAACGGGTTCGTTGCGGGTGCTTGATATTCTGGCCAATGCCGCCGCGACGATTGCCGAAGGCGAAGTGCTGCAATTGACCGCCGCCGGCGATCTGGCGACGACCGAAGACACTTATCTGCGCATCGTCCGGGGCAAGACGGCGGCGCTTTTTTCGGCGGCGACCGAAGTGGGGGGCGTGATTGCAGGGGTGACGGACGTTCACGTGCAGGCGCTGTCGGACTACGGCGACCGTCTTGGTGTGGCGTTTCAGATGGTTGACGACCTGCTTGACCTTTCGGGCGGCGCGGCGATTGGCAAGAACGTCGGCGATGATTTTCGCGAACGCAAGCTGACCTTGCCATTCATCAAGGCCATCGCGCAGGCCGATTCTACCGAGCAGGCGTTTTGGGAACGCACCATCGAGAAGGGCAAGCAGACCGACGGCGATCTTGAAACGGCTCTGGCGATCCTGGAACGGCATGGTGCCTTGGAGGCCGTTCGCAGCGAGGCCGTGGCATGGGCTGCAAAGGCCGGTGCGGCACTGGACCCTTTGCCGGATCATCCGATCAGGGGGATGCTGGTCGATCTTGCCGGCTATGTGGTCGCACGGATCAACTGAGCATTTCGGCGGGGGCGACCCACCAGGCCATTTCGCTGACCTGAATGGCGCGGGCGACCTGCCGCGCGGTGGCCATGTCGCTCACCAACCCGACGCAGGTCGCGCCTGATCCCGACATCGTGGCATAGCGGACGGCAGGTGCGCGGCGCAGGGCGGTCAGGACTGTGGCGATGACGGGGGCTATGGTTTCGGCAGCGGCTTGCAGGTCGTTGCGTTGGGTTGTCAGCCAGTCGGTGAAGCCATCGAATTCCAGACCTGCGGGCAGAACGTCCATGCCGGAATTGCGCTTTTGCTTGATTGCCTGAAAGACCGCGCTGGTGGGCACAGTGACGCGCGGGTTGACCAGCACCATCGCGCATTGCGGCAAAGTTGGCGTGGGATGTAGCGTGTCACCGATCCCGCTCATCAAGGCGGGGTCCGGCGCGGTTATGCAGACAGAGAGATCGGCGCCAAGGGTGCGTATGTCAATGTCGCTGGCGGCCAGGGGGGGCACGTTCCAAAAGTCGGCCAAAAGGCGCAGTGTGGCGGCGGCATCGGACGATCCGCTACCGATCCCGGCGGTATGTGGCAGGCACTTTTCCAGATGCAAAGCGGCGCCTTTATCGACACCCCGCGTTTGACGCAGCACATTTGCAGCCCGCATGATCAGGTTGGTGTCGTCTGCGGGGACGCCATGTGCAAAGGGGCCGCTCACCGAGAGCGACAGGTCATGGGCAGGACGGGCACTGATCCGGTCGTTCACATCGGCAAAGACCACCAACGATTCAAGCAGGTGATAGCCGTCGCTTCGCTGGCCGGTCACGTGCAGGGTCAGGTTGATCTTGGCGGGCGCCCCGGTGGATGCGGTGGCGCTAGCGATCGCCACGTGCGACGCGCAAAGGATCAGCGCCCTCTTCGGCCAGAACGGCGTCGAGCCCGACAGCCAGTTTGCGCCGGATTCTGTCCGCCTCTTCAGGTTCGGGGCCGAACGACAGTGCGCGCTGCCATTGGAACGCTGCCTCGATCTCGCGGCCCACGGCCCAATAGACGTCACCAAGATGGTCATTGACGACGGGGTCGGTCGCCTCCAGGGATGCCGCCCGCTCGATATGACCCACGGCCTCGGTGTAGCGTCCAAGCCGATACAGCACCCAGCCAAGGCTATCGACGATGGCGCCGCTGTCGGGCTGGGCGGCAGCGGCCTGCTCGATCATCGCCAGGGCCTCGTCCAGGTTGATCTGCTTTTCGACCATCGAGTACCCCAGGTAATTCAGCACCGAAGGCTGGCCGGGGTTGAGTGCAAGGGCGGCGCGAAAATCCGCCTCGGCCTCGGGCCACTGATCCATCCGTTCAAAGGTGATGCCGCGCATGTAGTGCACGAACCATGCCGACGGGTCATCGGCCGCGACCAGGTTCAGCGCGGCGGTGTAGGCCGCGTTGGCCCCGGCGTAGTCGTTGTTCTGGCGCAAAAGATCGCCGAGCGATGCCTGCACAAGCGGCAGATTCGCGTGGCTGCGGGCCAGCTGTTGCAAGACCTCGATCGCGGTGTCGAGTTTGCCGTCCTTACGCAACACGTCGGACCGGCCCAGTTCAGCGGCGTGAAAGGCCGGATCGTCGGGGGCGACTTTGGCGTAGGTCGCGTTGGCCATGTCATAGCGCCCGATCCGATCCAGCAGACGGGCGGTTTCGAGGAGGATGTCAGTGTTGGTCGGGTTCAATGCCTCGGCGGCGCGGGCGTAGATCAGTGTGTAGGCGTCATCGGCATCGCCATCCAGCGCCAGCGCGACTGTCAGATAAACCTCGGCCAATCCGGTGCGGGCGTCCGCCACCAGTGCGAATGGCACAGTATCACCCGCTGTCAGCCGGTCGCGCAATTGCGTCAGGCTGGGGTCCGGGTCCGGCCCAAAAACGACGCCGAGCATGGTCAGAGCGTCGGGGTTGCGGCCCAACTGGCTAAGGATTTCGGCATGGGCAAAGGCGGCGCGGCGGGTGCGTGGCAGGCCCTGCGACGGGTCCATTGACAGGATTGCATCGGCGCCTTCGTAGTCGCCAACCACAGCCAATGAGAGCGCCTTGTGATAAAGGCCGAATGCACGCAGACCATCGGTTTCGATCACCGCGTCAAATGCCGCCAGCGCCTCGGTCATCTGGCCCTGCCCGACAAGGCCCCAGGCCTGCGACAGCCCGTCGGCAAGCGGCCCGACGACGTGCCCGGCCTCGAGTGATGTGAAAATCTGGTCCCATGCGCCGGTCTGCCCGGCGTTCACCAAAAGGGCAATATTGGCGATCTGGCTCTCGATGCCCTGATCGATCATTGTCTGGGCCAGCGGCTGCGCCGCATCGAACCGACCCAATCCGATCTGCCCGACAAGCGCACTTTCTAGTATCGCCGGGTTCGTCGGGTCACCTTTCAGGGCTTCGGCAAAGTAACTGGCGGCGGCGGCGAAATCGTTCTGATAGCCGGCTTGCCGTCCGGCCAGATAGGCACCGGCGTCGGCTTCGGCAAAAACCTGTGCCGGCAAGATCGACAAAGCGGCCAAGAGGGCGATCAAAGAGCGGCGATAGGTCAAGAACTGCTTCCTTATCGGTTTTTTGGGCACACTAGAGACGTGCGGGCGCAACAGCAATCAATCCGGCTGCAAGGCGGCGGAAAGACGCAGACGCAATGGGCGCCGCAGGGTCCGTCGGGTCAAATCACATGTTAGGGTAGTTTGGCCCATCGCCACCTTGCGGCACGGCCCAGACGATATTCTGGCTGGGGTCCTTGATGTCGCAGGTCTTGCAATGGACGCAATTCTGAAAGTTGATCACAAAGCGCGGGTCCTTGTCAGCTTCGACAACCACTTCGTAGACGCCGGCCGGGCAGTAGCGCTGGGCGGGTTCGGCGTAGATCGGCAGGTTGATCCCGATCGGCACTGACGGGTCTTTGAGGTGCAAGTGCGCGGGTTGGCTTTCCTCGTGATTTGTGAACGAAAACGCGACATTCGTCAGTCGGTCGAACGACAGTTTGCCATCGGGTTTGGGGTAGTCGACCGGCTTGTGGGCGCTGGCCTTTTCGGTAGCCGCCGCATCGGTCTTGCCGTGCTTGAGCGTGCCAAGCAGCGAAAAACCGAACAGGTTGTTCGTCCACATGTCAAAGCCACCGACGGCCAGCGATGCCAACAAGCCGAAGCGCGACCATAGCGGTTTGACGTTGCGCACGCGTTTCAGATCCTTGCCAATGGCACCGCCGCGAACGGCTGCGTCATAGCCGCCCAGCAGGTCGCCACTGCGCCCCTCGCCAATCGCCTTGAAGGCCGCCTCGGCCGCCGCAATGCCCGACAGCATGGCGTTATGGTTGCCCTTGATCCGCGGCACGTTGACCATGCCAGCCGCACAGCCCAGCAACGCGCCACCGGGAAATTCAAGGTCCGGCATCGACTGATAGCCCCCCTCGGTGATCGCGCGGGCGCCGAAGGCCACCCGTTTGCCACCCTTCAGCAATTCGGCCAACATCGGGTGATGCTTGAACCGTTGAAATTCCATGTAGGGGAACAGGTAGGGATTCCTGTAATTCAGGTGGACCACAAACCCGACATAGACCTGATTGTTTTCAAGGTGATAGATGAACGACCCGCCACCGGCGTTGCCGCCCAATGGCCAACCCATCGTGTGGGTGACGGTGCCAAGGCGGTGTTTGGCGGGGTCGATTTCCCAGATTTCCTTCATCCCCAGGCCGTATTTCTGGGGCTCGTGGCTCTTGGCCAGATCGTAGTTTGCGATCACCTGTTTGGACAGCGATCCGCGCACGCCTTCGGACAGGAACACATATTTGCCAAGCAGTTCCATGCCGCGTTCGTAGCTGGGGCCGGGCGTCCCGTCAGGGTTCTTGCCAAATTCGCCGGCCACGACGCCTTTGACCGCACCGTCGTCGCCAAAAACCAGTTCGCTGCACGCCATGCCCGGGAAGATTTCGACGCCAAGCGTTTCGGCCTGTTCGGCCATCCAGCGACAGACGTTGCCCATGCTAACGATATAGTTGCCATGGTTGTTCATCAGTGGCGGCATGAGAAAATTGGGAACCCGCACCTTGCCCGCCTCGCCCAGCATGTAGAAATTGTCGGACGTGACCTTGGTCGTGACGGGGGCGCCCTTGTCCTGCCAGTCGGGGATCAGGGCGTTCAGGCCCGCCGGGTCAAGGACCGCACCGGACAGGATATGCGCCCCGACCTCTGAACCTTTTTCCAGCACCACGACGTTCAGGTCGTGGTCCAGTTGTTTCAGGCGGATGGCCGCCGACAGGCCGGCGGGGCCAGCCCCGACGATGACCACGTCGTATTCCATCGCTTCGCGTTTGATTTCGGCCATGTCGCATCCTTTGTCCGTGGGGCGGCGGCCCCGAAACTTTATTGCGCCTTGGGTTACCGCAAGCAGCAAATCGGGGCAATCGGCACGCGACGTTAAAATCGTCGCAGGTGATCAATCGGTGCGGTGCGGGCCGTCGTTGCCCTTGACTTTGATCCGGCCCGATGGGTTATGAACGTTCGATTAATACTGCTGACCCCGAAAGGGCCACGAGAATGGAAAAGATCCCGCTGACCCGCGCCGGTTACGACAAACTGGATGCCGAGTTGAAGCATCTGAAATCGGTCGAACGTCCTGCGATCATCCAGGCGATTTCCGAAGCGCGGGCGCATGGCGATCTGTCCGAGAATGCCGAATATCATTCCGCCAAGGAAAAACAGTCGTTTATTGAGGGCCGGGTGAAAGAGCTCGAGGGTGCGATTTCGCTTGCCGAGGTGATCGATCCGACCAAACTGGGCGGGACGATCAAGTTCGGCGCGACCGTGACCCTGGTCGATGAGGAGACAGATGAGGAAAAGGACTATCAGTTCGTCGGCGAATACGAGGCCGACATCGAGGCCGGGCGGCTGAACATCAAGTCGCCGCTGGCCCGGGCGCTGATTGGCAAGGACGCCGGCGACAGTGTGGAAGTGCGCACGCCCGGGGGCGAGCGGTCGTACGAGATTTTATCGATTGCCTATGTCTAAGCGCAGCGAAAGATGGAATTTAAGGGCTGATATGGCAGAGGCTCGTAACACGCCGGAAACCGCAATGAACTCTGCCACCAAGGGTGACCGGGTTCCGGTGTCCTTGACCGAGATGCTGGCCATCGGCGTTGGTCTGCTTTGGATCGTCGTTGCGGTGGTCTATTTTCGGGCGTCCTGGATCGCGGACGAGACCGGCAGCGGCCCCAGTCTTGACAGCCTCCGGTTCATCATCACGCTGCTGGCGATCTTCCTGCCGGTTGCGATGATCTGGGTTGCCGCGACCGCCGCGCGATCGACACGGATCGTGCGCGAAGAGTCTCGTCGGCTGCGGGTTGCAGTCGACGCGATGCGCCAGACCTATGTGGCCGAACGTCTGGCGCGCGGGATGGAAAGCGTGCAGCCGACCGTTGAAAGGAAACTGAACGAAATCGCACAGGCGACCCGGGCCACAGAAAGCACCGTGGCAAGTTTTGCCTCGGGTCGTGCGGCAGTTGCGCGAACGACCGCGTTTCAGTCATCGCGGTCGGCACCTGTTGATGATCAGCCTAAACTGGCGCTTGGCACGTCGGCGGAAGAGATCCAGCCGCCGTTGGAAAAGTCCGAATTGATCCGGGCGCTGAATTTTCCGGATACCGAGAAGGACGAGGTCGGCTTTGCTGCACTGCGCCGCGCCCTGAAGGATCGGCAGGCGCGTCAGCTTGTGCAGGCCAGTCAGGACGTGTTGACACTGCTCAGTCAGGACGGAATTTACATGGATGATCTGCGCCCAGATCGGGCCCGTCCGGAAATCTGGCGGCGTTTTGCCAAGGGCGAACGGGGTCGCGCGATTGCGGCGGTGGGCGGGGTGCGTGATCGGTCCTGTCTGGCGCTGACCGTGGGGCGGATGCGGGGGGACACGATTTTCCGCGATGCGGCGCACCATTTTCTCCGCAAGTTCGACCAAATGCTGTTGACGTTCGAAGGGATGGCAACGGATGAGGAGATTGCCGAGTTGTCGGAAACCCGCACAGCCCGCGCGTTCATGCTGCTGGGCCGGGTGACGGGGGCGTTCGACTAGCCTTTGGTACCGGTAAATCAGCCGGGACTCTTTTCGGTACGCGATGCGAATCTTTTCCCGAGGTCTCTAGAGTTGGAATTGCACATCAAATTGCGCAATATGGGTGAAATTTGAGTCCAATCCGAAAGGTCGGGCCTGCTTGGCCGAGGGTCTGGCAGGCGCTGACGGGCATCATGTCACTGCCCTGACCATGGTCGTCGCCGACCGGAACCCGAACAGCAGTCCAAGCGGTCCCATCTTTTGGGTGCCAACGGCCCGAAAGCCTTGCCGTTCGTAAAGTGCCCGGGCGCGTGGATTGCTGTCGATCACGTCCAGTCTGACTTCGGCAAAGCCACGGGCGGCCGCCTCTGCGGTCACGGCGGTCAGCAGGGCGCTTCCAACCCCTTGGCCGCGCGCCTGCGCGGCGACGAATATCCCGTCCATGAGAAACCGTTGATTCTCGTTGTCGCGCTCGAGCATATTCAGCAACACACCGCGCCATGCGGCGCCGAATTTGCCATAGACTGCGGCCATGTCGGCAAAATCGCCACCGACAAGCGCCCCTTGTGCGGTTTTGAACCCGGCAACGCCCAAAAGCGTGCCGTCGGCGGCATGGGCGCAAATCGCGTGGGCCGGGTCCAGCACCCTCGCGACAAAGGCCTGCGCCTTGGACTCCGGGCCCATGACCCGGCCCAACTTGGCGCCAAACGCCTCCCAATAGAGGGCGGTCGCTCCGGCGCGGTCGTGATCGGGGATGCCCTTGCTGACGATCACAAGCCAAAGCTTTCATACGGGATATAGCGCACCGGCGTGCCGGGGCTGACTGTCATGGCAACGTCGGGCAGTTCGACCAGCCCGGTGGCCCAACTTAGCCCGGATACCCGCCCCGACCCTTCCGAGGCAAAGTTTTCGACCTGACCGTCGCGGATTCGGGCGCGCAGATATTCCCGGCGACCGGCCTTCTTGGATTTGGCAAAGGCGGCAGGCAGGTCAAACCCCTGCGGGTCACGCCAGTCTGCACCGGCAAGCTGCGCCAGTGCCGGGCGGGCAAAAATCAGAGTGCAGATCAAGGCCGCGACAGGGTTGCCCGGCAGGCCAAATACTGGCGTGCCCTGCCACAGACCCAGTGCCAGCGGCCGCCCCGGCTTCATTGCGACCCGCCAGAGGGCCATTGACCCGGTGGCGGTCAGGGCCGCCGAAACGTGGTCTTCATCGCCGGCTGAGGCACCGCCAGAGGTCAGGATCGCGTCCGCCTCGGCGGCGCCGCGGTCAAGTGCCGTGCGCACGGCGGATTGGCTGTCTGACACCCGCCCGAGATCGACCAGATCATAGCCCCAACGGGCGATGACGGCCCGCAACATGGGCCGGTTGGCGTCAAAGATGTTGGCCGCGGTGGTCGCCTCGGCGGCGTCGCGCAATTCGTCGCCGGTCGACAGGATCGCCACCCGCAGGCGGTGTCGTACCTTGATCGTGGCGACCCCGGCAGCAGTCAGGGTGCCCAGATCGGCGGGGGTCAGTTGTCGACCGGCCGACAGGATTTCGGTGCCTGCCTGCATGTCCTCGCCTGCCTTGCGGGTATTGGCGCCGGGTTTCAACTGGCCATTAAAGGCGATGGACTGGCCATCGGTCGTCGTGTCTTCCTGCAGGATCACCGAATCTGTTCCGGCCGGCAGATTGGCCCCGGTCAGCACCCTGATCGCATAGCCCGGCGGCACTGGCGCAGGGTGCGGCACCCCGGCAGCTGCGCGGCCACGGACCAGCCGGAGCGTCTGCGCGCCTTTGCCGATACTGGCCTGCGCGAAGGCATAGCCATCGACGGCGGTGTTGGCGTGCGGTGGATGCGACCGGGCGGCATGGGTGGGGGTGGCGAGGATGCGCCACGCAGCGTCCGCGACGGCGACGGTCTCGATGCCGGTCACCGGCGTCAGCCGTTCGCGCAGGAGCGAAAGCGCCTCAACCACCGGAGTCCAGTGCGCACCTTGCGGCATGGCGAAACAATCGTTGCGCAGGGGGGGCGGAATCAGCGTCATGGCTGCAATCTGGGGGCCGGGACGCCGAAAATCCAGCCCTCTTCGGGGGCATGGACGCGCAGACGGGCAGCCAGAGTTCCGGCGGCCATCGAGGCCATCGTCCGAGCGGTTTCGCAGACCTGATGGGCGTCCTTGATCATCCCATGGGGCACCGGAACCGTGATGAGCCCCGGTAGGCTGGGCCAGATTTCAACCAACGCGACGGGTTTGTTTAATGTCTCGAATGGCCAGACTGCCACGTTCCCGGCGAAATGGCAGCGCAGGCGCGACAGCACCGGCAGACCCATGATGACCTGCGACCCGACGGCGCCCGCACCGGAAAGCTGCCAGACGGTGAATGCCCCCTTGGTCAGGCTTTCGACCCGCCGCCTTTCGGCAAACCCCTGAAAGGTGCGGTCGCGCCCCTTGCGCGGCAAATGAGCGATGCCGCGCTTCAATCCGTTGCCCCAGAACGGGCCGATGCCAGGAAACAAGGCGTTTATTTCTCCGGCCACGTCGAAACGGTTGTTGGTCTTGTCATCCTCGACCCGGCCTGCGAACCAATCCCAGACCGCGAACGGATCGTCAGTTCCGATCAACGCACGGGCGAACCCGGCAGGGTAGCCGAAGGGAAAATCGAACCCGAGGCAGAGGCGGCGACCCTGTGCCAACGCGGTGTCAATCATGGTGACGAGGTGTGCTTCGACCAGTTGTCGATTGCGGAAATAGGTCGCGACGGGCGGTCTGCCGTCTTTGACCACGCCAACCCAGATCGCGTCCTTTTTAGGCTTTGGCCCCCGGTCGGCACCGCCCGACCAGTCCACCATGACGAAAGTGTCGAAAATCACAGACCGGCCTTCGCCAGAATGAAACCGGCGATGCCCGCGATGTCGTCAAGATCGAAAACCGGGCGGTCCAGCGTCAATGGTGCGTCAGCTGCGACCGCCCGGATCGTCGGATCCCCCGGCGCGATCAACGGGCTGCCGGTGGCGGTGCGGAAGGCTTCGACCTTGGGGTGCGCGTCGCGTTTCCAGCCTTCGACGAGCACCAGATCGACAGGATCGAGGCGGGCCAGCAGGTCGGCCAGCGGCGGCTCTGTCGCGCCCGCCAGTTCGGTCATCAGCGCCCAACGGGTGCGCGATGCAAGCAGCACCTGCCGCGCCCCGGCAGTGCGGTGGCGGTGACTGTCCTTGCCGGGTTGATCGACATCGAATGCGTGGTGGGCATGTTTCAGCGTCGAAACGGTGAAACCGCGCCCGGTGATTTCCGTCACGAGCCGTTCGACCAGCGTCGTCTTGCCGGCGTTCTTGTAGCCGATGATGCCGAAGACCCTCATAGCATCGCCCCGGCCTGGGCCAGATCGGCGGGCGTGTTGACGTTGAAAAATGCCGCGTCGTCTGGGAAATCGGCGGTGGCTGCATTGTGCCGGTCAGTCCACAGGACGACCTTGCGCAAACCATCTGTCAAGGCAGTGCGCAGATCGTCCCGCAGGGCGACGGGCCAAAGGCCGAACGTCGGGTGTCGCCCGCCGGGGGTCGCGGCGAGCGCCAGGCCGCCATCGCCGGCCAGTTGCAGGCGCGGCACCAGATCGCAGGGAAAGAACGGCGTGTCAGCGGCGGCGGTGACGATG
>JBBKXP010000257.1:0-13345 GCA_037969545.1 Paracoccaceae bacterium
CTCGAGGGTGCCGCCGGTGATGCTTTCGAGCCCCGCCACCATCCGCAGCAACGTCGACTTGCCGCAACCCGACGGGCCGACAAAAACGATCAACTCACCCGTCTTGATATCGAGATTGATGTCTTTCAGAACCTCGACGGTGCCGCCGTAAGTCTTGCCGACATTCGTCATTTTCAGGTCAGCCATGATATTTTTCCTCTCGAACGGTGTTCCGTCAGTGTTGTTTCAGCGCCAGGCAAACCTGCCACGGCCCCAGATGCAATTTGCCGTCCGCCGACACATGGGAACTGCCCAGTTCGGCCCCGATCGGCGTCCATTGCCCGGCGGGCATATTGAAATCAGACGGGCTGTCCGAGACGTTGAAAACGCACAGGATCGTCTCGCGGTCATCCGATCGGGTAAACCAGACCACATCGCCCAACGCCTGCACACTGTCATGCGCACCTTGCATGATTGCAGAATGCGCGTGGCGGAATGAGATGGCTCTGCGATAATGATGCAGGATTGCGCCGGGATCCTGTTCCTGAACCCCCGCCGCCAATTGCAGATGTTCACTGGCTACCGGCAGCCAGGGGCGGGCGTCACTGAACCCGCCATTCTGATTTGATCCTTCCCAGACCATCGGGGTGCGGCAGCCATCGCGCCCCTTGTATTCGGGCCAGAATTCGATGCCGTAGGGATCTTGCAGATCGTCAAACGCGACATCAGCCTCGGGCAAGCCCAATTCTTCGCCCTGATAGAGGCAGACTGACCCGCGCAGGCACATGATCAGGGTCGTGAACATCCGGTTCGCGGCGGGGCTGAGGCCCCAGCGGGTGACATGCCGGGCGACGTCGTGGTTGGAAAACGCCCAGCAGGGCCAACCGTCCGAGGCGACCCGATCGACGTCTTTCATCACGCTGACGATGCGCTGCGCATCCGGGTGGGTCGGCGACAGGAACTCGAAGGCATAGCACATCTGCATCAGGTCGTCGCCGGCGGTATACTGGCCCATGATCTCGAGCCCGCGCTGCGCATCGCCCACTTCGCCCACCGCAGCAGCCCCGAACGGTTCCATGACCGCACGAAATTTACGCAGGAAATCAATATTTTCCGGCCTGTTCTTGTCGTAGAGATGTTCCTGATGGTTGTAGGGGTTGACCGAGGGCGCGATTGTCGCGTTGCGCTGATCCTTGGGCAAGGCGGGGTTGTCGCGCAGCTGCTTGTCGTGGACGTAGAAATTGATCGTATCGAGGCGGAAACCATTGACCCCCCGGTTCAGCCAGAAGCGCGCCACGTCCAGAAGGGCGTCCTGCACCTGCGGCTCATGGAAATTCAGGTCGGGCTGGGTGGTCAGAAAGTTGTGCAAGTAGTACTGCTCGCGCCGGGTGTCCCACTGCCAGGCTGACCCGCCAAAGATCGACAGCCAGTTGTTGGGCGGTGTACCGTCAGGTTTGGGTTCGGCCCAGACATGCCAGTTTGATTTCGGATTCTCACGGCTGACGCGCCCTTCCTTGAACCACGGATGTTCGGCGCTGGTGTGGCTTAGCACCAGATCGATCATCACCCTGATGCCGAAGGCATGCGCGGTTTCGACGACGGCATCGAAATCGGCCAACGATCCGAACATCGGATCGACGTCGCAATAGTCGCTGACGTCATAGCCGAAATCCTTCATCGGCGAGGTAAAGAACGGACTGATCCAGATCGCGTCAACGCCAAGGCTGGCGATATAGGGAAGCCGGCTGACGATGCCCAGAAGGTCGCCGATCCCATCGCCATTGCTGTCCTGATAACTGCGCGGATAGATCTGATAGATCACCGCGCCGCGCCACCAGTCGGGATCGGTGGCCAGTGTCAGGTCGGGTTTATGGGCCAGGGCGGCGGTCATCCTACTTTACCGACCCTGCCAGCAAACCGCGCACCAGATACTTCTGCATCGCGAAGAACACGATCAGCGGCACCGCGATCGATACGAAAGCGGCGGTGGCAAGGATTTCCCAATTTCCGCCACGGGTGCCGAGCAATTCGACGATCTGCTTGGTCATGACCGTGGTTTCACCTGTCGAGTCGATCAGGAACACCAGTGCCACCAGCAGGTCGTTCCAGGTCCAGAGGAACTGGAAGATCGCGAAGGATGCCAGCGCCGGAAACGACAGCGGCAGGATGATCTTGGTGAAGATCTGGAAATCGGTCGCCCCGTCCACCTTGGCGTTTTCGATGATGTCGCGCGGCAGGCCGACCATGTAGTTGCGCAAGAGGTAGATCGCGAGCGGCAGGCCGAACCCGGTATGGGCCAGCCAGACGCCGAGGTAGCCTTTGCCGATACCGATGTCGTTGTGAAATTTCAGCAGCGGGATCAGCGCCAGTTGCAGCGGCACGACCAGCAGGCCGACGATGATCGCGATCAGCAGGGCGCGTCCGGGGAAATCCATCCAGGCCAGCGCATAGGCGGCGAAGGCGGCGACAAGGATCGGGATGATCGTCGCGGGAATCGTCACCGTCAGCGTGTTGAAAAACGCCTTGGCCATCGAATCCCCGGCCTGTGCGCCCGATGCGCCCCCGGTTCCAAGTCCGAGGATCACCGCAAGCAGGATAAAGACCGCAAAGCCGATCAGCATCGCCCCGGTCTGCGCGCTGGCATAGCCAGCACTGCGCAATCCATAGAAGGCACCCACGGCGACCACAGCGCCGATGGCGGCAAATTTCAGGATCGACTGAATCACCCCCGCCCCCAGCACCGCGTCGTAGTTCTTCATGGTAAATTCGGGCGGCGTCTCGGCTGTGACAAAGGCCCGCTCGCCCCGTCCGGTCAACTCAGCTGTGCCGGTCCAGACATAGTCACCGTTGGCCTGCACCGTCAGGGACTGGCCGTCGCCAAGATCGGCGGTCGCCCCCGGCTCGTACGCCGCCACATCTTGCGACGTGATGCCCCAGGCCGAGATGTCCGACGATCCTTCGGTGCCGAACAGGTTGCCGCTCACCGTATAGACGCCATTGGCCAGCTCGCCTTCGGCCCCCGGTGCGGTGCGCAGCGTCAGGTTCTGTTCGGACGGGAACATTGCCCGCCACCAGCCGTTCGAGGCGATCTGGTCGGCGGTGCGGAAGGACGACACGAAAAGGCCCACGGTCGGAAACAGCCAGAGGGCGACCAGAAGGACGACCGAAGCCTGCACCAGCCAATTCAGCGAGGATTTACTGCCAGCAATGTTATCCATGATTTTCTCCCATACGGTCGAGGGCCATATCAGCGCATCTCCTTGCGGGCGTTATAGACGTTCCAGACGAGGATCGGGGTGACCAGCAGCATGATGATCATCGCTGCCGCCGATCCGACGCCCCAGTCATTGGCGCGAAACAGCTTGTCATACATGTAGTTGGCAAGAACCTGGGTTTCCCACTGGCCGTTGGTCATCGCAAAGACGATGTCAAAAACCTTAAGTACGACAATGGTAATTGTGGTCCAGACCACCACGATGGTGCCCATGATCTGTGGCACCTTTATCTTGAAGAAGATCTGCAACGGGTTGGCGCCGTCGATGATCGCCGCCTCGATGGTTTCCTCGGGGATGCCGCGCAGGGCGGCGGACAAGATCACCATGGCAAAACCGGTCTGAATCCAGATCAGGACGACCATCAACAGGAACGAATTCCAGAAAGGGATGGTCAGCCAGGTCTGCGGCTGGCCATAGGGGAAGGTCGCGGTGAACAGGCCGAAGATGCTTTTGACGCTGAGCCAGATCAGCCAGACGCATGCGACAGCGACAAAGGCACGCAGCAGCACAAAGCCCCAACCACCGCCATCCTGTTCAGAATTGAATATCGGGCGGGCAAAGATATAGCCGATATAGCCGACAATTGCTGCAAATCCGGCCAGGCACAGCGCAGGTACGATGCGCAGCATCAGGACTGACCCGAAGCCGCCATCGAATTGCAGCCAGACCGCGTTCAGCACACCGATCTGGTTACTGTCGACTGGGCGGGTATCGTAGATCAGTTTGAAAATGACCGCGGCACCGACAAAGGAAATCGCCATCGGCATGAAGATCAGGGATTTGGCGATCTGACCCCACTTGATCCGGTCGGTCAGCTGTGCTGCCAGCAGACCAAAAGCGGTCGCGGCAGCGGGCACGACGATCAGCCAGAGCATGTTGTTACGCATCGCTTCCCAGAATTTCGGCTCGCCGAACATCTGGCGGTAATTGGCAAGTCCGACAAAGGCGTCGCCCTTGGAGCGGTCGGTGACCGAATACCACAACGTCGCAAAGACCGGGTAGGCAAGGTAAAGGCCAAGCGCCAGAACCGCAGGGGCGACGAACAACCAGGGGCGGATCATCTCGGCGCGGTTAATGTTGCGGCCTGCATTCTCGCCCCGTGGCGGGAACAGAATCTTGTCGAGGAACATGTTGGAAAAGTAGAAATAGCCGACGCATCCACCGACACCGATGATGATGGTCAAAAGACCCTGTAGCGCAGGATTCATAGTCCCCTCCCAAGCACATTGGCGATGTTATGATCGGCTTGTTGTGGCGACCCGGACCGATCGGCCCGGATCGCCCGATGTCTTGGGTTTTACTTCAGCGAGTCCCACGATGCCTGAATTGCATCGGCAACTTCCTGTGCTGGCTTGCCACCGGCATAATCCACCATTCCGGTCCAGAACGACCCGGCACCGACGCCGCCCGGCATCAGGTCGGACCCGTCGAAACGGAAGGTTGTCGCGTTGGTCAGGATCTCACCCAGCGCCCGCTTGGTGTCGTTGGAGTAGGTGGCCGGGTTGGCCGAAGTCAGCGGGGTCAGGAAGCCCTGATCGGGCTGCGCCATCCAGACTTCGTGGGCGATGGGGGTTTCGAGGAAAGTGATCAGCGCCTGCGCTGCGGGGCTGTCCTTGGTGATCGCGAACAGGGTGCCCGCACCCAGTACCGGCTTGCCGAGGTCTTTGTCAGCATAGGCCGGGAAGTAGAAGAAGTTCGCATCACCATCCGGGCCGACCACTGTGCCTTCGGGGAAGAAGGCCGGAATGAACGACGCCTGATGATGCATGTAGCACTGCGGCGGCGAGTCAAACAAACCTTTCGGGCTGTCGCGGAAGTCGGTCGAGGCGACGGCGCCGGTGCCGCCGGCAACCCGGCCATCGGCAATGAAGTAGCCAAATTCCTCGATCGCACCGACGACTTCGGGGCTGTTGAACGGCAGTTCGTTGGTCACCCACTTGTCATAGGTTTCCGGGGTCTGGGTGCGCAGCATCAGGTCTTCGACCCAATCTGTCGCCGGCCAGCCTGTCGCGCCACCCGAGCCCAGACCGATGCACCAGGGGGTGCTGCCATCGGCGACGATCTGATCGGTCAACGCCTTGAGGTCTTCCATCGACGTCGGAATCTCGTAACCCGCGTCGGCAAAGTTCTCGGGCGAATACCAGACGAGCGATTTCACGTCGGCCTTGAATGGGAAAGCAAAGAAATGATCGTTGCCTTCTGAGTCGGCGTATGTCCCGAGATCGACCCAGGATTGGCCGGCCGCGTAGTTTGCGACCATCCAGTCAGCAGCACCATCGGCGATCGGCGCGAGGAACCCGCGCTTGGCCATGTCGGCGGCCAGACCCGGCTGCGGAAAGACCGCGACGTTGGGGGCTGATCCAGCCTCGGCATCGATCACGATCTGCTGTTCAAAGCTGTCGGACCCGACATAGCGCACGTCGGCATTGGCGGCTGCGGCGAAATAGGCAAGCACGACCTCGATCGCGGCCTGATCCGGCCCAAGCCACGGGCCGAACACCGTCACCTGTTCGCCGCCCAGATCGGTGGCTTCATCAAAGGCGGTGTAGCTGTCCCAGTTGAAGTCGCCCTCGCCGGGTGCAAACATCAGATGCGCCTCGGCCTGGGCCATGCCAGCCGTCAACGCAACCGTTGCCACAGAGGCAAACAGTGTCTTTTTCATGGTAGTCCTCCCAAATGCGCGTCACCGCGCGTCATCACTATCGTCTACGCAATGAATCAGCTTCAAAGCGCTTTGGATAGTCTCAAAATTACCCAAATTTAGTATAATGTCAAACACGTGATTGGCAACGGTCGGTTTCTATTGATCTTTTTGCAGTTGCAGCAAATTGACACGACTTTCGAAACCTTTGACGCCAGATGGGCGGTTGCGTAAGGTGACGTGCAATTTGAAAGCGCTTTGACCTGCCATGTCGATGAATCTCAAGGAACTTTCGCATCAACTGGGGCTGAGCCAAACCACTGTGAGCCGCGCCCTGAACGGGTATCCGGAGGTCAGTGAAGCGACCCGGTTGCGCGTCCAGCGTGCTGCAGAGCAGCATGACTACCGCCCGTCGGCCCGGGCCAAGGGGCTCGCGACGGGCCGCGCGTTGGCCATCGGTCACGTCATCCAAACCTCGACCCGGCACGAAATGGTGAACCCGATCTTTGCCGATTTCATCGCCGGCGCGGGCGAGACCTATACCCGAAACGGTTATGAAATGATCCTGTCGATCGCCGAGGATGGGGCCGAAGAACAAGTCTATCGCGCCTTGCGTGCCCGGCGTGCGGTCGATGGGGTGATTGTGCACGCGCCACGGATGAACGATGCCCGGATCGCCCTGCTCAACGATATCGGTCTGCCTTTCGTGGTTCATGGCAGGGCCAGCGGCATCGCCCTGCCCTACAGTTGGCTGGACGTGAACAACCGTTCTGCCTTTGGCCGCGCCACCACCTTTCTGCTTGACCTTGGGCATCGCCGGATCGGCTTGGTCAACGGGCTCGAGTTCATGGACTTCGCGCATCGCCGTCGCCTTGGGTTCAGCGATGCCCTCGCGGCGGCCGGCATCACGGCTGACCCGGCGCTGATGCGGTCGGGCGAAATGACCGAAGAATTCGGATATACGTCGGCCCGCGACATGCTGGCCGGAACGACCCCGCCCACCGCGTTTCTTGTCGCCTCGATGATCTGCGGCCTCGGTGTGCGTCGCGCCATCGAGGCGGTCGGGCTGCGGATGGGGCGCGACACATCGGTCATCATCCACGACGATGCGCTGTCCTACCTGCAGAACGGCGGCGCGGTGCCGATCTTTACCGCAACCCGGTCTTCAGTGCGCGATGCCGGCCGACAGGCCGCTGAAATGCTGCTGCACAACATCGCCAACCCCGATCATCCCGCCGCCAACATCCTGCTCGAGGCAGAGTTGATGGTCGGTGGGTCGACCGGCCCCGCCCCAATTTAGGAACACCTGATGAATTTTCACCGCTCCGACTTTCCCGCCGGCTTTCTGTTTGGCGCCGCGACGGCCGCCTATCAGATCGAAGGCAGTCGCTTTGGAGGTGCCGGCGCCTCGCACTGGGACACATTCGCCGCGACCCCCGGCAATGTGATCCGGGCCGAAGACGGGGCGACGGCTTGTGACCACTACCATCTTTGGGAAAGCGATCTGGATCTGGTCCGCGACGCCGGGATGGATGCCTACCGGTTCTCAACTTCCTGGGCGCGGGTGATGCCGGATGGGCGGACAGTGAACCCTGCGGGCCCCGATTTCTACGACCGGCTGGTCGACGGGATGCTGGAGCGCGGGCTGAAGCCGTTTCAGACCCTCTATCACTGGGACTTGCCCGCCGCACTCGCGGACCTTGGCGGCTGGAGTAATCGCGAAACCGCTTATCGCTTTGCCGACTACACCGACGTGATCAGCCGCAGGATCGGCGACCGGATGACAGGCATCGCGACAATCAACGAACCCTGGTGCGTCGCGTTCCTGTCGCATTTCCTTGGCCACCACGCGCCCGGACTGCGCGACATCCGGGCAACGGCGCGGGCGATGCATCATATCATGCTCGCGCACGGGACGGGTATGTCGGCGCTGCGGGCGGCAGGCATGAAGAACTGCGGCATCGTCCTGAATTTCGACAGCGCGTTGCCGGTTGACGACGCCCCTGAAAATGTCGCCGCCGCCGGTTTGCAGGACGCAATCTTTAACCGCTGGTTCATCGAAGGGATGACACGTGGCACCTATCCGGCCGAAGTACTGGCGGGTTTCGATCCGCATATGCCGGACAATTGGCAGGACGACATGGCCGAGATCGGACAGCCGATCGACTGGCTCGGGGTGAACTACTACACCCGCAACCTGATCCGCGCCGAGGTTGGTGCGCCCTGGCCGGCGCTGATCCCGGTTGCCGGCGATCTGCCGAAAACCCAGATGGGGTGGGAAGTGTTTCCCGATGGTCTGCACCATTTCCTGACCCGGATGGCACGCGACCACGTCGGCGACCTGCCGCTATATGTCACCGAAAACGGCATGGCATGGGATGACAGGGTGGAAAACGGGGCGGTCTATGATCCGGAACGGACCAACTTCATCGCCGACCACATGCAGGCGACACTTCGGGCGATCAATGACGGGGCGAACGTGCGCGGCTTCTTTTACTGGTCATTGCTGGACAATTATGAATGGTCGTTTGGCTATGAAAAGCGGTTCGGGCTGGTGCACGTGGACTTTGACAGCTTGAAGCGGTTGCCAAAAGCGTCCTATCACGCCCTCGCGGCCGCCTTGGCCCGCTAAAGGATACTCCATGGCCCACCCCGCAAACACGCTGTCCCTGGTCGCCGATATCGGTGGCACCAATACCCGGGTGGCGCTGGCCAACGGGCGGCAGGTCTTGGACGGTACGATCCGGCGTTATGCCAACAGCGGCTATCCCGGGCTCGAGGCGGTGCTGGCGCAATATAATCGGGACGAAGGCGGGGTCGATCCGATCGCCGCCTGTGTTGCGGTGGCCGGTCCGGTGCGCGACGGGCGGGCGACGATGACCAACCTCGACTGGACCATCGACAAGGATGTGCTGGCGCGCGCCACAAAGGCCGAGACCGTGGCGATTCTGAATGACCTGCAGGCGCAGGGCCATGCCATCGGGCACATTGATCCCGCCTTGCTGCGGGCCGTGCTGCCGGGGACGGCGGCAGGCGAACACGCGGCGAAACTCGTGATCGGGGTCGGCACCGGTTTCAACGCGGCGCCGGTTTTCGATACCGAAGGCGGGCGGCTTGTGGCACCGTCGGAAAGTGGCCACGTCAATTTGCCGGTGCGCACCGAAGCCGATATGCGGCTGTGCAATTATGTCTCGACCGCGCATGGGTTTCCGTCGGTCGAGGATGTGCTGTCGGGGCGCGGGCTGGAACACGTCTATGGCTGGCTCGGGGTCGAGGCGAATGACCCGCGCGCGGCGATGGCAAAGGACATCATGGCGGCCTGCGCTGACGCGTCGGACGACAGGGCAGTCGCGGCGGCGCGGGTGTTCACGCGGATCCTCGGCACAGTCGCCGGCAATCTGGCTTTGGTTCAACTGCCGTTCGGCGGAGTCTTTCTGTGCGGCGGCGTGGCGCGGGCCTTTGCCCCCTACCTGCATGATTTCGGTTTTGGCGAGGCGTTTCGCGACAAGGGACGGTTTGCAGGATTTATGGGCAATTTCGCGGTCAGCGTTGTCGAGGATGATTATGCGGCACTGACCGGTTGCGCGGCGCATCTGGCGGTCCGGGCAAAACCGTCTTTGGCATGACGCCGCCGGGTAAATCTGCCCGGCTGCCTATGCAGCATTCGTCATGTCGGTCATTTACCAAATTTCAGGGCGAAGCGTGTTTGCAGACTGACAACGTCGCAACCGCGGGTTTTGCAGGGCCGCGGCGCAGTCATGTTCGCGTGTCACTGCAGTTGGCGCTGGACGGTTGACGTGAGATCGGCAAGCGAGAATGGCTTGGGCAGGAATACCGAATTCGGGATCAGCGACTGGTTCTCTCCGAAAGCATCCTCCGCGTAGCCCGAGACAAAGATGACCTTGGTCGCCGGTCGCATTTCAAGCGCCTCGCGCACCCAGGTCGGGCCGTCCTTGCCCGGCATGATCACGTCGGTGACAAACAGATCAACAACCAGCGCCGGGTCGGCCAACATCGCTAACGCGGTTTCGGCGCTGTCGGCCTCAAGCACCGTGTAGCCCCGCAGGCGCAGGGCCCGGCTGGCGAATGCGCGCACCGGGGCTTCGTCCTCAACCAGGAGAACGACGCCGTCACCGTGGAATGTTGTGGGAACAGCGACCTGAACGACCTTGGGTGCCGCGATGGCGGCGGCCGCCGGGCGGTCGTGCGCCGGCAGATAAAGCGCAAAAACAGTACCGACCCCGACTTCGCTGTCGACAAAGATAAAGCCGCCGGTCTGCTTGACGATTCCATATGCGGTCGACAAGCCCAATCCGGTACCCTCGCCGGTGCGTTTGGTGGTGTAAAACGGCTCGAATATCTTGCCGATCTTTTCGGGCGGAATCCCATGCCCCTCGTCCACGACCCGGACAAGAACATAACGACCGGCCGGCACGGTCGCACGGTCACGATCAATGGCATCGGGCAGCAACAGGTTTTCGGTCTCGACCCTGATCTCGCCACCACTGGGCATCGCGTCTCGGGCATTGACGACAAGATTCATGATCACCTGTTCCAATTGCCGCTTGTCGGCGCGGATCGGCAAAAGACTGGGGTCATGGTTCAGCGTCAGCTTGACCTTTTCGCCAACCAGCCGATTGAGCAGATGGGTCAGATCGGCGAGCGTATCCCGCAGATCGACCACTTCGGGTCGCAGATTCTGCTTGCGCGAAAACGCCAGAAGCTGGCCGACGAGACTCGCCGCGCGATTTGCGTTCTGGTGGATCTGGATCAAATCCAAATAGCTTTGATCGCCCTGATCGTGCCGCAACAGCAACAAATCACAATGACCCGAAATCGCCGTGAGCAGATTGTTGAAATCGTGCGCAACGCCACCGGCGAGCTGACCGATTGCCTGCATCTTCTGGCTCTGGACGAACTGGGCTTCGAGCGTTTTCAACTCGGTCACATCGTTCAGCACGGCAATCAGATGCGCCGCGCGGCCTTCTCCGGCAGGATTGAGGGAGACCTGCACAAAGATATCGTGCAGATCATTCGTCCCGCGCAGGAATTGTGACGCTGCAGAGCCGCGCCCCAAGCCGACATCCTGCAGCCATTCGATAATCGGGCGTCCCAGCCCTTCGAGAAGATCGGACAATCGGGTGCCGTTCTCGATTTCGCTGCAGAGCAATTCGCGGGATTGGCGATTTGACGCCATGATTTCACCGGTCAGGGCCACCTTGAGCAATGGCACCGGCAAATCCTCGATCGCGTCCCATTCGGCCGGACGGGCGCGTGCCCCGGCGGCGGCATCGGCCGGCAGCAGATAAATTTCCTGGCGACCACCGGCACGCGACACTATGGCGACCAGAAATTCTGCAGGACCGTCGATACCTTCGACAGTGCAGACCCTGCCGGACATCAGTGGCGCGGTCTTGAACAGACGATCGATCGATTTGACCCGCTGGCCGACAAACCGGCGCAGTGGCTCGTTCATGAACAGAACAGTCCCCGACGGTCCCGCCGTCAGCATTGGCAGGCTGACGACATCGACACCCCGGGCACTTTGTCGCTCGGCAGAATCCTCGAGCCGCCAAAGATAGGCTTCGGATTCAATCCGGTGCACCGAAAGTCGCACGTTGCCGCGGCGGGTGGTGATATCCTCGCGGGCGGCGCCCAGTGCCTGCGCCTTGCTTTGCAGCCGAAACAGAACCGCGACCGGATTGGCGAACAGGTCAGCCAGTTCGCTGGTCAACGAGGCCGGCAACGACCCTTGCGTCGTTCCACGGGCGGTCGCTGCGGCATTGCACAGCAGGACCGACCCATCGGCGTCTGCAAGATAACTGGGGGTCGGGTCGTTGGCCACCATGACCGCAACCGTGTCTTGCAGGTTACGCATGTTGCGGCCTGCAAGGATCTGACGAAGCGCGAGGAAACCTGCCGATGTCACAAGGATGGCGCTGACAACCTGCATTCCCAAGATCAGACGCAAGTCGCCGGCATGGCCCGCAAAAAGTGCACCGGTCACGCCAATCAGCAAGATGATCCCGGCAGACGTCCAGACGCGGCCCGACACATCGGTTCTTTCCGTAGTCAGGATGTCCGCCTGCGACACCGTTCTTTCGCCTTTTGGTGACTCGTTCCGGCCCACTCGACCCCAGATTTGTTAACCACGGATTAATTTGTTTCCAAACATGCGGCGATGTGGTTCGATTTGCAACTTAAGGTTGCTACTTGACTCTTCGCAGGACTGCCAGAAAGAAACCGTCGCCGGATGGACCGGGCTGCCAATGCCGGACGGTCGTGCAAATCCATCCTGCCCTTCGTTTCAGAAAGGCGTCTATCTGCGCCTCGTTCTCGGACGCCAGAACCGAGCAGGTCATATACGCCATTTCCGTCCCATCCCGCACATATTGCGAGGCCTTATCAAGGATTTCCGCCTGTATTTTCACGTAGCTTTCGAGGCGATCAGGGGTCAGCCGCCACTTTGCGTCCGGATTGCGCCGCCAGGTGCCGCTGCCCGAACAGGGCGCATCGCAAATCACCAGATCGAATGGGCCGTGTCGGCCTGGATCGCGATCCACGACCTGCGAAATCCGCACCCCGGCGCGGGCAGCCCGCGTCGGCAGATCGGCCATCCGGTCGGGCACATCATCATGCGCCCACAGCTCCACTTGTGCGCGATCACAAACCGCGAGCGCCTTGCCACCGCCGCCGGCGCAATAATCCAGCACCCGTAGTCCATCGGCCAGTGGCAAGGCAAGAACCGCCGCCTGTGACGCCGCATCCTGAATCTCGACGAGGCCCGAAATGTAGGCCGACGCATTTGCGACTTTCCGTTGATTATCCAGAACTTCCAACGCGGTCGCGATGTCTGGAAGTCGCCGTGTCGCGATCCCGTCACTGGTCAGGCTCGCCTGCGCGGTCGCGACAGGGCCGCGCAACAGATTCACCCGCAGAAACATCGGGGCGCGACTCTGCATCGCCGCGAGAACCGAATCGCGGTCCGCCCCGAGCGCGGCTGCAAACAGCGGGTAAAGCCAATCGGGCAAGTCGTTGCATTCGGGCTCGGTCATCGACCGTGGGGACAACGTCAGTTCGTCCTGCGTCAGCGGCTGCGCCCCATGCCCATGCCCGTCAAACAGCGCGGTCAGACCGGTGCCATCACGGCGCGCAAGTCCGATCATCAGGCCCCGCCCGGTCATCACGCCGCCAAGGACGGCCAAAGAGCGCATCCCGCGCAACGCATCGAACACCAGATCGCGCACCGCCGCCCGGTCGCCCGACCCGGCATAGCGCGCGCCCCGTGCCCAACCGGTCAGGGCCTTTTCCGCCACGGTGCCCGCAATGATCCGGTCAAGCACCACGATCGCCGCCGCCACCCTCGCCTGCGGTGTCATGCCGACCCCAAGGCATGACCCGCGGCACAACCAGAAGTCGCGCCATTGCAGCGCCGCACGACGTCGATCAG
>JBBKXP010000258.1:0-5635 GCA_037969545.1 Paracoccaceae bacterium
GGCAGCATCCCGAGCGAGCCCGTCAGCATCGCGGCGATGGGGGCGGGGGCGCAGGGCAAGGGCTTTGCGCCCGAGCGACTGACCACATCGCACGCCGCCAGTGTCGCCCGCCGCGCCCCGATGATCGAAGCGGGGTTGTGGTATCGACCCAGCTATTTCCCGGCCGGGGCAGAAACCACATGGCGCGAGGCTTGCGACCGCGAGGTCAACATGGTGCGCAGCACGGTCGGCATCTGCGATGTCAGCACGCTGGGCAAGATCGACATTCAGGGACCGGATGCGGCCAAACTGCTGGATTTCGTCTATGCCAACACGTTTTCGACGCTGCCGGTCGGCAAGGTCCGCTATGGGCTGATGCTGCGCGAGGACGGGTTCGTCATGGATGACGGCACCACGGCGCGTTTGGGCGATCAGCACTATGTCATGACCACGACCACCGCCGCTGCCGGGCCGGTGATGCGCCATCTGGAGTTCGTGCTGCAGGTGCTGCGCCCTGATCTGGACGTGCAGGTGCTGTCGGTCACCGAACACTGGGCGCAGTTTTCGGTGGTCGGACCTCTGTCGCGCGATCTGGTCAACGCGCTGCTGGCGACGCCGATCGACAATGACAGCATGCCCTATATGGGCTGCGGCGCAGTGACCGTCGCCGGAACGCCGGGGCGGCTGTTCCGCATCTCGTTCTCGGGTGAACATGCCTACGAAGTGGCGGTGCCGGCGCGGTTTGGCGCGGCGCTCTATCTGCAACTGCTGGCGCAGGCGGAAATCCTTGGCGGCGGGCCTTACGGTATGGAGGCGCTGAACGTCCTGCGGATCGAAAAGGGGTTCATCACCCATGCCGAAATTCACGGGCGCACGACGGCGTTCGACATCGGGATGGAGCGGATGGTCAGCCTCAAAAAGGACTGCATCGGGCAGGCGTCGTCGCGGCGCCCCGGCTTGCTTGACCCGGAGCGTGAGCAATTGGTGGGGCTGCGTCCGGTGGGTTCCGTCAAGCTTCTGGCTGCGGGGGCGCATCTTTTTGCCCAAGGTGCCAAGGCGGAACGGGTCAACGATCAGGGGTATGTGACATCGGTGGGCTATTCACCCACCCTACAGGCCTACCTTGGCCTTGGGTTCCTGAAACGGGGCCGTGATCGGCATGGCGAGGTGGTGCGGTTGGTCGATCATCTGCGCGGGCTGGATGTCGCCTGCGTCGTTAGCGACCCGGTGTTTTTTGATCCCGAGGGAGGGCGGTTACGTGGTTAGTCTGGTTGCGATGTCTCCGGCGACAGGGCTTTTGCCGGTCATGTCAGGTGGGATGACGCTGAGCGAAATCATCGTCGATCCAATGGTCGCCATCGCCCCCTATGCCGGGCAGGACAAGGCTGTGGCGGTGGCACTGAGAAGCGCGCTGGGCCTGGCGATGCCGGGGCCAGGCCGCAGCAACGCCAAGGGCGGGGTCGCGCTGATCTGGTTCGCCTATGGCAAGGTGATCTTGGTTGGGGCGGATGTGCCCGATCTGGGCGATCTGGCAGCTGTCACTGATCAGGCGGACGGTTGGGCGGCGCTGCGGCTTGAGGGTGCCGGGGCCGAGGCAGTGCTGGCCCGGTTGGTGCCGGTCGATCTGCGCAGCGCGACGTTCAAGAAGGGGCATGTGGCGCGTACGCTGCTGGGGCATATGACTTGTCATATCATGCGGTCGGGTGCGCAAGCCTTTGATATCATGGTGATGCGATCGATGGCCGGGACCGCGGTGCATGAGATCGCCGTGGCGATGCGGGGTGTCGCGGCGCGCTGACGACAGGGCAGATGCCTCCTGCGGGAGTATTTTGGGCCAAAAGAAGCCGGGGCGTTGGACTCTGGCGGTGGCGGGGCGATATGATGGGCCATGTCCCTGCCGCCCGGATTCCTTGACGAATTGCGCACCCGCCTGTCGCTTGGGCAGGTCGTGGGCCGCAAGGTCATGTGGGACGCCCGCAAGTCGAACACCGGCAAGGGCGATCTGTGGGCGCCGTGCCCGTTCCATCAGGAAAAATCTGCCAGTTTCCACGTCGATGATCGCAAGGGCTATTACTATTGCTTTGGCTGCCACGCCAAGGGCGACGCGATTTCGTTTGTCCGCGAAACCGAGAATGTCGGGTTCATGGAGGCGGTGGCGATACTTGCGCACGAGGCCGGGATGCCGATCCCCGAGGCCGACCCGCAGGCGCAGGCCAAGGCCGACCGGCGCACGCAGCTTGTCCAGGTGATGGAGCAGGCAGCGCGGTTCTACCAGTTGCAGTTGCAGACCGGGGCGGGTGCGGCGGCGCGGGATTATCTGGCGCGGCGCGGGCTAAGCCCGGACGTGCAGGCGCGCTGGGGCATCGGGTTTGCGCCCGAAGGTTGGCAGAACCTGTGGGACGCGCTGACCGCCAAAGGCGTTGCCGCCGATCTGATCATCGGGGCCGGACTGGCCAAACCGTCGGACAAGGGCAAACAGCCCTATGATGTGTTCCGGGGCCGCATCATGTTCCCTATCCGCGATGTGCGGGGGCGAGTCATTGCGTTTGGCGGGCGGGCAATGGACCCGAATGAAAATGCCAAGTATCTGAATTCGCCGGAAACCGACCTGTTCGACAAGGGGCGCAGCCTGTTCAACCACGGCCCCGCCCGCGAGGCGGCGGGTAAGGGGCAGCCGTTGATCGTGGCCGAGGGCTATATGGACGTGATCGCGCTGGCCGAGGCGGGATTTACAGCAACGGTCGCACCGCTGGGCACCGCGATCACCGAGACCCAGTTGCAACTTCTGTGGCGGATCGCGCCGGAACCGATCATCGCGCTGGACGGCGATTCTGCGGGCCTGAAGGCGGCGATGCGGGTGATCGATACCGCGTTACCGATGTTGCAGGCGGGGCAATCGCTGCGCTTTGCGCTGATGCCTGATGGGCAAGACCCGGACGATTTGCTGAAATCGCAGGGCGCGGGGGTCATGCGCGGATTGCTCGAACAGGCGATCCCGATGGTGCAGCTTTTGTGGCGGCGTGAGACGGAGGGGCGGGTATTTGACAGCCCGGAACGCCGCGCTGCGCTGGACAAGACGCTGCGCGATGCGATCAAGGGCATCGCCGACCCGTCGATCCGAAGCCACTATGGCGAAGCACTCAAGGACTTGCGCTGGAGCTTGTTCAAGTCGCCGCGCAAAGTTGGCCCGACACCGCGCCGTGCGGGGTCGTTCCGGCGCAACGAACCGGCATGGCGTCAGGATGTCAGCCCGGCGGCGTCAAGCAAAGCTTCGGCTTTGGGGGGTGGGGTGGCGCGCGACGAGGTCCTGCGTGAGGCGGTCATTCTGGCGACGCTGATCGCGACCCCGGCCGTGATCCGGCCGTTCGAGGCTGAACTGGAACGGATGGACTGTGCCGACCCGGCGCACCGGGTGCTGCGCAACCATATCCTGCGGCAGATGGCCAGCCCGGACCTGCGGGCTGCTGTCGTGGCCGAGATGGGCGCCGAGGTGATTGATGCCCTGTTCGCGCAACCCCATGTTGCGATCAGCCCCGGAGTGCGCAAGGCGGGCGATGTCAAAGTGGCGCGGATGTGTCTGGCCGAGGAGTTGGCCAAGCTAAACGCGCGGGCCGGGCACGCCCGCGAACTGGCCGATGCAGTCGAGGATATGGCGGGTCTTGCCGACGAAGGTCTGACTTGGCGCCTGTCGCAGTCGGCGGCCGCGCTGGACAAGGCAGGGCGAGGCACCGGCGAGGACAAGACGGAATACGACACCGGGTCCAATGGGGCGCGGATGAAAAAAGAGGAACGCAGCGCCTTTGATGCACTTTTGGGCCAGATCGACTTTGAAAAGGGCGGTCGGACACACTAAGTCAGCCATTGAAGGGCAACAGCACGAAGAAATCGGGCCGATCGAGGTTGCGAATCATCCGCGAGGGGGATTGATTCGGGCCAAGGCGAATCACCCGAATCACTGTTTTCGCCTGCCAAGACCCTGATGCCCGTTTTCAAGGAGCCTGACCGATGGCCGCAAAAGACAATGACGAGCGCAAGGATGACGATTCTGACGGGGATATCTCGCTCGACATGAGTCAGGCGGCGGTCAAGAAGATGATCGCCGATGCACGCGAGCGAGGCTACATCACCTATGACCAGCTCAACGCAGTCCTGCCGCCCGATCAGGTCAGTTCGGATCAGATCGAAGATGTGATGTCGATGCTGTCCGAAATGGGTATTCAGGTCACCGAGGAAGAAGAATCCGAAGAAAGCGAAGACCCCGCGGGGTCTACCGAGGTGGCGACGGTTGGTGGCAACCGCGAAATCACGCTGGCCGGTTCGGACAACGAAAAACTGGATCGCACCGATGATCCGGTGCGGATGTATCTGCGCGAGATGGGCAGCGTCGAACTGCTGAGCCGCGAAGGCGAGATCGCGATTGCAAAACGGATCGAGGCCGGGCGCAACACGATGATCCTGGGCCTGTGCGAAAGCCCCCTGACTTTTCACGCGATCACGATCTGGCGCGAAGAACTGCTGTCGGAAGATATTCTGCTGCGCGATGTGATCGATCTGGAAACCACCTTTGGCAATCAGTTGGACGGTGAGGCGACAGACGAACCCGTAGTCGGCGGCGTGACGAGCAACAACGACACCGACAGTGAGGAAAAGGCAGAACTGGACGCCGACGGCAATCCGATCGTCAAGGATGACGAGGACGACGACGACGATCAGGCCAACATGTCGCTGGCAGCGATGGAGGCCGCTCTCAAGCCGCAAGTTCTTGAAACCTTGGAAGTTATCGCCCGCGACTTTGCCAAGCTGTCGGACATGCAGGATGCCCGGATGTCGGCCACGCTGAACGAGGACGATTCATTTTCGGCAAAAGAAGAAATCAAGTATCAGAAACTGCGCAGTGAAATCGTCGAATTGGTCAATTCGCTGCATCTGCACAATCTTCGCATCGAGGCCCTGATAGATCAGCTTTACGGGATTAACCGGAAGATCATGACGATTGATTCCAGTATGGTGAAATTGGCGGATCAGGCCCGCATCAACCGTCGGGAATTCATCGACGCGTATCGGGGCCGCGAATTGGACCCGAACTGGCTGGACGACATGGGCGTGAAGGCTGGTCGCGGCTGGCAGGCCCTGATCGAGCGATCCACAGACAAGATCGGCGAACTGCGTGGCGAGATGGCGCAGGTCGGGCAATATGTCGGCGTCGACATCACCGAATTCCGTCGCATCGTACAGCAGGTCCAGAAGGGCGAGAAAGAAGCCCGGCAGGCCAAAAAAGAAATGGTCGAGGCGAACCTGCGGTTGGTCATATCGATTGCTAAAAAGTACACGAACCGTGGTCTGCAATTCCTTGATCTTATTCAGGAAGGCAACATCGGCCTGATGAAGGCCGTGGACAAGTTCGAATACCGTCGCGGCTATAAAGTCAGCACTGACGCAACCTGGTGGATCAGGCAGGCGATCACCCGGTCGATCGCCGATCAGGCCCGCACGATTCGTATCCCGGTCCACATGATCGAGACGATCAACAAGCTGGTGCGTACCGGTCGCCAGATGTTGCACGAGATCGGTCGCGAACCGACGCCCGAGGAACTGGCAGAAAAGCTGCAGATGCCGCTGGAAAAGGTCCGCAAGGTGATGAAGATCGCCAAGGAAC
>JBBKXP010000259.1:0-2593 GCA_037969545.1 Paracoccaceae bacterium
GCTTTGAAACCCACGGTTGGGCCTGCGGAGCCGCCTCAAAGCTCCGTGATCGCCTTCGATAGGGTTGTTCAGAGGCTTGCGACTGACCTGTCAGATTGCGTCTTCCGACCCGCAACCACGGTCACTGCGTCCATCACCTTGGAATCCCTTTGCGCTTTTTCGATGATCATGATCATGGGTGCGTTGCAACGGACAGGATCGCTGGCCTGACGCATGAAAGACCTTGCAGAGTTGGTTTCGCTGGCTGTTAAGCGAAAATCGATCAGCTAGTGTTGATCGACGGCACGCCACAAGTAGCACCAGCACCCATTCGCCCGCATGAATGTTTCGTTTACGTGCCATCCCAGACCGCGCTGAAATCGATGCCGACCTTAGGCATGTCTGGCGATGTCGGGCCCAAACTTCTGGACCCGGCGATACACCGTCGCCCGATCCACTGCGATCCTTCGCTCGGAGAGCAGGTCCCGACGTCGGCGTAAGACAGGGGAAATCGACAATACCAGCGAACGGCCAGGAGGATGACGTCCCGGGGGTATCGGCGGCCTTAAAATGGATTGCGGCGCATGAAACCTCCCATTATTCCATCTATTTAAAACAGCATCGGCATTGCAAGTCCGTCAATGCAACAGTCCCGTTCCATCACGGCTCGGGTGACGAAATTCGGAGCTCAGGCTTGTATATTGGCAAAGTTTGTCATAACTTCTGGGCGAAGGAGAACACCATGGTGACAATGAATGTCTCGCTTCCTGACCCGATGAAATCCTGGGTCGAGGAACAATCGCAAAGCGGGCGCTATGCCAATTCCAGCGATTATGTGCGCGACCTGATCCGTCGCGACCAGCGCCGGTCCGGAGCGATCGTCGAGATGCAGACCCAGATTGACGCCGGTTTGGCCAGCGGTCCGGCGAAAGGCTTTGACCTTGGCGCGTTCAAGCAACGGATGCGCGACGCGCATGGCGGCTGATCCGGCCAGCTTTCGGCTGGTGCCGGAAGCAGAACGGGATTTGCAGAAGATCTGGGCGTTCGGCGTCAGAACCTGGTCTGCCGATCAGGCCGACAGTTATATCGATCGGATGGTCGCGGTCTTCGAGTTGCTGGCCGCGTTTCCGGAACTGGCGCGACAGCGCGATGAATTTACGCCGCCCGTGCGAATCCATCCCGCCGGATCGCATCTGGTGGTCTACCGGGGCAGGGCAGGGGGCGTCGATATCCTGCGCATCTTGCACAATCAGCGCGACCTGTTGACTCTGCTTGACGGATAGGGTCGGACGATCAGCACGGGCCCTGTTTATTGCAAGCAGGATTTCGCAGTCTGGACTGGTGCTTTTCGGAATGGACGTCTTGCGACGGTTCGGAGTCGTAATGCAATTTTATCAGCCCGTAGATTTGAGGGCTTGGTGTAACTTCAGTTAATGTTCGCCGCCACCTTTCCAACGTCGATCGCCTCCCTCCGATGGTCGCGGATGATCATTGCCGCGCGACATTCGAGAAAAGTTGTTTCACGGAACCGGTGCAAACCCCGGCGGAGATCAACCAACGCCAGTGGGACGACAATGATAGATTGGAGCAGAGTTATAAAAAGTTCCAATTTCTTGAACACCGTTATTGTAAGTGTTCACTTTTCGATGGCGCAGTATCGTGTTCTAGCGGATTGTAGGCGGTTCCGCTGACGTCCTTCGAGCGATAGAACTTGTCACATGGTATGCCGTCATTGTCAGGTATTAGGACCAACAGTTTGGCGGTTCTGATAGATACGCCTTCGTACTGATACTTACGTCACCGATTTCCACCTTGATATCGTCACCCACACCGTCAGCCTCCACTGCCGTTTCAATCTCAGCCACCGCGAGGTCTATGAGGTGCTGTTGAAGGGTGGGATTGACGTTTGCGCGGTTGATCAGAACGGGTTGGCGCTAGATGAAATTCTTCAACGCCGACCAGACACGAAGGCATCGAAATGTTTGCATCTCCGTTTGATGACGCGAGACCTTTTCCTGCCCAAACGAATCATAACCGAAAAATGGCGCTCTTGCAGTGCCGCCCAGTCGAAGATTGCTCCGGATTTTGAACATCGCTCTCAGTTGGCGTTCAGGCGAACCGCGCGGCGATAATGTGATCAACGAATCGAGCCAACGCTGGCTGTATGGCGCCGGTCAGCCATCCAGCTTGTGTGATCATGCGTTCCGGCAGGTCGGTGATCGGGCGGGCTATAAGCCGGCGGTCCATCGAATGAACCAGACATTCGGGCATGATCGAGATGCCGAGGCCGCAGCTGACCAGACCGATGATCGCGCGAGATTCCGGCGCCGTCTGCACGATCCGAGGGCGCAGTCCCCCCCGTTCACATTGGCGAAACAGCAGGGTATTATAGGCGCCCCACCTGTCGAGATCGCCCAAAACGAAGGGCTCATCGGCCAGATCGCTTAAAGACAGGCTGTCGGATTCGGCCAAGGGGTGATCGGCGGGCAGGATTAGCATCAGCCGGTCGGTCTGTACGTCGACTGTCGATATTTTTTCTCGCTGCACCGGCCCGGTCATCAGCCCGATGTCCAGTTGTCCGGTTTCAAGTAGTGCAAACTGCTGTTCGGTGAAG
>JBBKXP010000260.1:0-8190 GCA_037969545.1 Paracoccaceae bacterium
GCTTTCCTTCGGGACATGCGGCGGCATCCGTTGCGATCTGGGGGATGCTGTTTTATCTGGCGTGGCGCTGTCGTCTGTTGTCGGCCACGGTTGCGGGCTTTGCTGCCATCGCGGTGGCCTCTCTCATCGGGTTCAGCCGCGTCTATCTGATCGAGCACTACCTGTCAGACGTGCTGAACGGTTATCTGATCGGTGGTTTGTGGCTGATCCTCGGCATCACCTTTTGCGAATGGCGGCGGGAACGGGGCCCGGGGCGTGCGACGCCAAAGCGAAGCAGAACCATGATCGCCGCCAGTGCGGCCCTTTCGGCTATCGTCGTGTCCGTCGCATTGTCATTCAGCCTGTCCACGCCGATCAATTCCGTAACGGCGGGGGCCACTGTCACGGTGGGCGATCCGGTCGCGGCGCTTGCGGCCGGACAGCTTCCCTTGCGCACCGAAACGCTGTCGGGTTCGCCGCGCCAGACGATCAACGTAGTGGTCGAAGCCGACACCGCCGCGTCAGTGACCGAGGCGATGAAATCCGCAGGATGGACACCGGCTCCGCGACCTGGTGTCGCGCTGCTGGCGCGCGCATTCTGTGCAGACTGGACCGGTGGCGCTTTGCCCGATCCCCTGGTCATTCCGACGTTCTGGAGCGACAGGCCCAGCAGTTTGGCCTTTGGCAAATCCGAGAGCGGCGGCGCGGGTGCACCACGCCTGCATCTGCGCCTCTGGGAGACGGGGCAGTCGACACCGGATGGAAACCTGACGTTCATCGCAACGCTGACCCACGAGTATCCTCTCGAATGGGCGATGAACGATGACGTTCCCTCGGCCAGCCTCTCGCCGGTCGACGGCGCATTGGCCGAACTGATCGCACTGTTGTCCGCAGCCGGTCTCGTGGTGACAAAGCTCCACTTATCGGCATTCATTGCGAATTTGCAATCATTGCGACAGGCAGTCGCCCGGTAGCGGTGACATTCACGATCACAACGGAGGCGGGTCTTCGGCCGCAAGACCTCCGCGATGTGACCAAGCCGACGCTGTCGGCGCCTTCCAAGGACCTGAAATGAGAAATCTTCTACTGAGCGTGGCACTAATCGTGGCCCCGGTCGCCGTATTCGCTGCGGGCTATGCGTTGCTCACACCGTCGGCAGCCCCCGTCGAAGCGGTCGCCACTGCGCCATCGCTCGGTGACATGTCACCCTTTGCGGCAATCATCACGGATGTGCAGACCATCGCCAGCACCGGCGACATGGCCGCCGCTGAAACCCGCATCACCGATCTTGAAACGGCTTGGGATCAAGCGCAGCCGACCCTGCGCGCCGTCAATACGAATGCCTGGGGTAACGTCGACGATGCCCTCGACGCAGCACTCGGCGCATTGCGCGCCGGCTCTCCGGAACCGGGAAACGTCGACAAGACGCTGGCCGATCTCCAGATCGCTCTCGCCGATCCGACGCAAGGGCAAGGGACTACCCCGGCGGGTGCGCCAATGACCGTGGCGGGCATCGTCACGACAGATGCGAACGGTCGCGCGCTGCCGTGCGAAGTGATGCTCGACACGTTTCGCACCACGCTTGTCGGCGCCACCCTGTCTGACGCCGACCGCGCCACGGTCGACGCGCTTGAGGTCAAAGGCACCGAACGCTGCAACGCCGACGATGACACCCGCGCCGACGACTTCTTTGCACAGGGCCTTGCCCTGATGTCCAACTGAACTTTGAACAGGAATAGACCCATGACACACGTTTCCGCCCTCGACGACCCACAGGGCTACACACGTTTCGACAGCGCGGCCCTAGGCGTCGTTCCCAACCGCGTCCCCGCCGTCACGCCCGATTTCTGGCTCATCAAGCTGATGGCCGTGACCATGGGCGAAACGGCAGCCGATTACCTCGCCGTCAACCTCGGCCTCGGGCTAACCGGAACCTCGCTTTTGATGGCGTCGATTCTGGTCGCGGCATTGGTGTTCCAGTTCCGCCAAAAGCGCTACGTGCCGTGGTCATACTGGCTTGCTGTCGTGCTCATCAGCATTGTCGGGACGCTGGTCACGGACAATCTTGTCGACAATTTCGGCGTCTCGCTCGTCACCACCACGGTTGTCTTCAGCGCGGCCCTCGCGGCAACCTTCGCGGTCTGGTACGCGTCCGAACGGACCCTCTCGATCCATGCGGTCACGACTACCAAACGCGAGGCGTTCTACTGGCTTGCGATCCTATTCACCTTCGCGCTCGGCACTGCCGCGGGCGATCTGGTCGCCGAACATTTCGCACTGGGCTACATGGCGACGGGCATCCTGTTCGGGATGATCATTGCGTCGATCACTTTCGGCTACTTCGTGTTGAAACTCGACGGGATTCTTGCTTTCTGGATCGCCTACATCTTTACCCGCCCGCTGGGTGCCTCCTTTGGCGACCTGCTGTCGCAACCGACCGAGTATGGAGGTTTGGGTCTCGGCACGATCCTGACCAGCGCGATCTTCCTAACCGCGATTGTTGGTATCGTCGTCTACATGAGCGCCACCCACGAAGGAGAGGAAACCGCGCGCGCTGCCTGATGGGCGCCGGACAATGTTGGGGCAGCCCGTAACCGGGCTGCCCTTTTGCATCTTGGCCCGGACAACGGTATGCGGACAGGCCACCCTCCGGCAACGGATGACGGGTTGTCAGTCGTGAACTGTGAACGGCGAAGCATGAACGGTTGGCTTGATCGGGGTGCCATCATTCTCGGTTACGTGGCGATTGAAGGTCTTGAAGCCCGGCGGCAAGATCGTCCCGGCGCGCGCCTCGGATACGAAGATGTGCTTGCTGTTCTCCGGGGTTGCCGAAATAGCCAAAGGGTCAATCAGTGTTCCCCCATAAATCCCGATCCGATCGGGCCAACGTTCGAATGTCAGTGCCAGCTTGGATCCACAATCGGCACAGAAATGGACGTTTATGGCTTTGCCACTGCCTGCTGACGGTAACGTATAAATCGTAGGATTATTGCCGACGAAAGTGAACGGCGCACGCTCAAAGATTGGCTCGATCATTCTGTCTGACCCGGTGGCTCGCTGACAGAACTGACAATAACAGATGGTCACCCAAAGGGGCTCGCCTCCGGTGTCGTATCCTACCTTGCCGCAAAGGCAGCGGCCCTCGTATCCATGCGACATACACTCCTCCAAATTCACCTCGGTTCGAACTCCTAAGCCTACAATATAGGCCAGGATCGACGACATTGATATGTTCACCGAGGCCGGCTTTGGGTTCGGAGCCGCGTTGCTGTCATTCATGCGCCACGCAGCATGTCCATCGGCTCAAAAAACGCTATGTCAGCTCTGCCGGACAAGAAAGGACGTATGGCAGCGCGGCCATCGGGTCGATGCTTGCAAACCTCTGCTCTTGGGAAACAGCGACCAAGACCAGTGTATTTTCTATCGGCGAAAGCCGGCGCCCTCGAGCCGACGGAACTTAATTGTCGGGTGATCGTTCCATCGACAAGGAGTGAATAAATTCAACTTAAGGCCGAGCTCCGATTGGCCAGTCCAGTATCCAAAGAAGGTGCGCCATGACGGTCTTTCTTCACGGCCTTTCGTCGGCTCTCCCGCCGCATAAGTTGGCACAATCGGATGTCCGGAAACGGGCCCGGATGATTTTCGGCGGGCGGTATCCGCAGTTTGACAGACTTTCAAACACCTTCGGCACGGCAGGTATCGCGCAACGCCATTCTGTCGTCCCGATTGACTGGTTCTCCGAGGATCACGGCTGGTCTGATCGCAATCCGGCGTTCAAGATCGGCGCGAAGGCCCTGTTCATCGATGCCGCGCAACACGCCCTTGGTGATGCGGGATGGGCCGGGTGCGATGTTGATTGTGTCATTACGGTCTGCTCGACCGGCATCGCGACACCGTCGCTGGAGGCGCAGGACTTTTCCGAGATGGGTTTTCGCGAGGGCATCATGCGCGTCCCGCTGTTTGGTCTTGGGTACGCAGGCAGTGTGTCGGGTCTGTCGGTGGCGCAGGCTATCGCGTCAGGTCAACCCGGCGCCAAGGTCCTGATTGTCGTGGTTGAGACGTGTTCGCTGTCGTTTCGTGCAGATCGCCTGCAAAAGGCCGATATCATCGCGGCTGTGTTGTTCGGCGACGGGGCCGTGGCGGCCTGCATTAGCTCCACCACTCCGTCAACCGGCAAGGTTGTTTCATTGGATCGTGGCTATCAGAAAATGTGGCCAGACACACTTGGCATCATGGGATGGGATGTGGACGAAACCGGCTTTGGCGTGGTGTTCGACCGCTCAATCCCCGCGTTTGTCGCCAACGAATTGGCGGCGGCAACCGCCGGGGCCCTCGAGGCAGCAAACCTCAATCGCGCCCAGATCGACCGCTATATCTGCCACCCGGGCGGTGCAAAGGTGGTCGATGCCATCGAAGGGGCGCTTCATCTGAACCAAGGCTCGCTGGACGCAGAGCGCGAGACCTTGCGCACCGCAGGGAACATTTCGGCGCCGACAGTTATGTTCGTGATGAAATCGGTCATTGAGTCCGGCAATGCCGGCCTGCGCGTTGACGGCGCTGACGACGGCTGTGGCGTTTGCCAGCATCATTCTGACAGGCAATGCGCAGCTTTTTGAATTTGCGGTTCTGGGTGCCGTTGGAACGATGTTTTCGTTCCTGATCATTATCACGACATTTGCGTTGCTTGGGTCGGTGATCATGCCGTCGCACAAACCGATTCCGCAAATCAGCGCGACAATCGCGCGGCGTTTCATCGGGATCGTCGCGGCGCGCCCGCCCTTGACCATCACACTCTGCCTTGTGATGCTGAGCCTTGCGACATTTGGTTTCACGCAGACAAAGCGTGGTTTCCGCTCTATCAGAAACTGCCGGACGACAGCATGACGTCGGCCACCAATGACGCCATTTCGGACGATTTTGGCGGCGTGTTCCAGATGATCGTGGAAACGGGTGGCGATTGGCAGCAAACCAGTGCGCTTGTCGAGAGTCTGGAGGCCCTCAGCGATCCGCGGACCGTGCTATCGGAAGTGAACTTTGCGCGCTGGCTGGGCCACCCGGGCACGCGACCCTCGGAAAAGGAACTGGAGACGCTTCCCAAAGCTCTGTTTGACCAATTGCGGGGGACAGCAGGCGAAACGCGCATCTATGTGTCCGTCCCGGAGCCGATGCGCAGCGACGAGTGCCTGAGGGAATTCGATGCAATCTATGACGCTGCGTTCGTCGCGGGGGCGGAACGGCGCGGGAATAGTCTGGACGATCATCGTGACCGCAAGCTGATAGGCCGATGTTTCCATGCGGACCGACTGACTTTGTATCCCATTGGTAACATTTGACGTTTTTACAGACGCGAGCGGTCTGTTCTGATGGGCCGGGCATAGTCGATCTGGCCGTGCCGCGGAAAACTTGCCAATTGGACATGGAGCGGACTTGCGGCCGTGCAACGAGAAGCCCGAATTGAATACCGCCTGAATGTCGGCATTCTTTATCACGAGATGACAGGCTCGCACCTGCACAGAAAGTCCAGAATCCGTCCGATGCGAAACGAAAGTCAAGAAAGGCTTGGCGCCAGTTGGCGCGAATTAAGCGGCTGCTCTAGCAAGCAGAGGCCACTCGGAAAAGCTAGCCTGCTGAGCGGCAAAGCGTTGAAACTTGACGACCGATACTCCACGAAACAGTTCGAAAGCTGGTGCGCGGGCGTTGTGGAATGGTAAGACCTCAGATTCCCAAACACAGGTTCTGAGTTTCACCGCGCCAAATGGGGTTGCATGGAGCCTTGTTTTATTGGACGGTGACTTGCATCAGCTATCATGCTGTATCGCCAAGTAGCAGGCTCTGACCTGCAAAATACCTGCAAAGTTCATCACGCCCAAACTCACCGACACCTATGCGCAGAAGCTGCTCCATGTGAAAGCTGCTGACCTGCTCACCCGAAGGGTCCGCGATTTGTGGTTCGTCTGTTCCTATCGAAGGAGACAGACGATGAAGCGATCAAGGTTCACCGAAGTACAGATCATCCATTGCCCGGCAGGCAATTGCAAAGCAATCTGCCGAGAGGGGCCGACGCGACCTTCTATAAGTGGCGTGCCAAGTTTGGCGGTATGGAAGTGTAAGATGCGAAGAAGCTGAAAACGTTGGAGGCCGAGAATGCGAAGATCAAGAAGTTGCTGGCCGAGCAGATGCTCGATCTGACCGCGATGAAGGAGCCGGTTTCAAAAGAGTGGTAGCGCCCGCCGTGAAGCGCGAGGCTGTCACGCACCTGAGGCCTTGCTCGGGCTTTCGGAACGACGGGCGTGCCGGATGGCGGGCGCGGATCGCAAGATGATCCGCTACAGGTCGCGGCGCGCGCCGGACGCGGCCTTGCGCGGAGGGCTCCGGAAACTGGTTAACGAGAGGCGGCGATTTGGTTATCAGCGGCTTTTCGTGCGGTTACGCTGCGAAGGCGAGCCTTCCGGGATCAATTGGATCTATCGCCTTTATCGCGAGGACGGGTTGACGGCGCGCAAGCGCAGGGTCCGGCGCAAGGCTGTCGGAGCCCGGGCGCCGATCTTGGTCGAAGTCAAGGCGAATGCGCGATGGTCACTGAATTTCGTCGACGACCAATTCGCCAATGACCTAGGGTTCCGCATCCTGAACGTAGTCGATGACGTCACCCGTGAGTGCCTGGCGGCCATCCCGGACACTTCAATTTCTGGGCGTCGTGTCGCGCGTGAACTGATCGCCCTGATCAATCGTCGCGGCAAACCCGGCGTGATTGTCAGCGACAACGACACCGAACTGACCTCGAATGCAATCCAGCGCGGGTACTCCGGGAACCGCATCAAGTGGCATTACACCGTGCCCGGAAAGCCCACAATGAATGTTCTTGTCGAGAGTCTCAAAGGCCGCATACGCGACGAATTGCTCAACGAGACCATGTTCTGCAACGTGGCTCATGCGCGGGTTGTGATCGCCACTTGGACCGCTGACTACAACACCAAAAGCCCGCATTCGGCACTCAGCTACCAAACCCCGGCGGACGACGCGCGGACACTAACCACCGCAATCGCCCGCCCGCTGCGCGAGATGAAAGCTCTGCGCCTTGGGCGATTGCTCAACCTGCGCCAATCGGCGTAAAAAACCAAAGGGTTTCGGTCACGGCTGGATGAAAGTTCAGTCGCAGGTCAGAAGCTGCGCAGCATAATATCGAGAGCGATATTGGCAGGCGACCATACTGACTAAGTGCCCGTTCATGCATTTGAGAAAACGGCGGCGCGAAAATGCGAGCGGCTTGTTGGTTGCAGAAAGCGACGCGCAAATGCGCAGGGGAAAGCAGACCGATGCCAGACTGCTTTCGACTGCATTTGGGGTCGGTCATGATCCTCTTAGAGTTGACTTCGGTATAGTGGCACACAACTAAGTGCCGCTCGAGGTTGCAGATCATTGCTTGTATATTGGCAACAAAGTGCCTCAAACAGGCCCATTTTTCACAATTGACGCAGTTCAAACTTGAATCAGCCACCAGCTTGATTCAACGAATCACCAAAAGTACGAGTGATTTTCTACTGAGGGTACGAGTTGATGAACGTTAGTGCAGCTTCGGAACAACCACCTTTCAATGGCAGCTCCGGTGGGATCATGATGCGCATCAAGCAAGTCAAGCAGAAACTTCCCCCAGCGTTCTTTGTCAGCTTTTTCATGTTGATGTCGGTTTTGGCGGCTCCTGTGCACGCACAGTCCTCCACGCCGCAAGACCTGGTTTGCTCCACCGGCTATGATTTGGTGGAATGGACATCAAGTGACCCCGGATCGTCTACATATGATTCTGATGACGGAAGTCTGCGCCTGACCGCCAGCGAGAGTTTTTCAAACGCGACACATACGGGCACAACGGGGCTCTACATTAACGCCTCTGGGGGCGAGTTTCCTGCCACCTTAACGTTATCCTATCTTTCTGCTGGAATGACGGACCCCGAAAGTTTTGCGTTTGTCGCCTATGATGTGGACTCAACCAGCGCGTCCAAGCAGGACTATGTCTTTGTTCAGCGCAGCGGTTCGTATGTTGCGGCAAATTCTTATGGTGTAAGAGTTATTGAGGACTCACCAGTCACTGGCCAGTACCAAGCCATTCTCAATTCTGGAAACGGCAGCGGTGCAGATGCGCGAAACCACGTTGGCTGGCATTTCGGGTCAATTACCGACGGAATGTCACTGGTTCTGACGCGCGGATTTCTT